>JAITQV010000702.1 GCA_031288765.1 Planctomycetaceae bacterium | reverse complement strand
TGGAACGGGTTCAGACGGTTCGTGCAAAATAAAAACAAAAAAAGAATAATATTCCAACGGAATTTTTTTCTAAAAGTTTATAGTCAAGAGGTTGGCAATCGTTCGCCTATCTTGCGATTGCCGAATTTTTAGGTTGTTTTTGTGTTTGATTAGGAAATCAAGAGGTAGGCGATGTTTCGCCGAAACATCGCTTGCCGATAGGCAATCAAAACAACCAACATGATATAATTTCAATGTCGGCTATCGCCGACGCAACCGTCCGCCGAACGGTTGCCTACCTCGTGAGTTTTTAATCGTAAAATAGGCGAACAATTACCTACTTGACAGAATAGACACATCATAGAACACTACAAACGTCTCGTAAAATCCTGCCAATATCTTGTGAGGTTTACGGAAGTTTTCGGAAGATGTGTAAAAATTCCCCCGAATATTCGCTTACTTTTTAGATGCGCCCGTCATTCACAATTCACTATCTTCCTCTGTTTCGGGAATTTCAATAGTTACGGGAATCGGCACCACAAGAGAATAAACAATAGCCGGAATTGTTGTATTGTTGTCCGACCACGAAAAAACAGATTGCCCGAATGACTGCTTTCGAATAGCAACAGTAATTCGTATTGCCGTCGGAAGCGTTTGGCGTTCGTCCATGTCCCAGTATTCAACCCAATCCCCCGCCGAACCTTCCTGACCGGCTGCCGGATCAAAATACGCAAACTCAATCCATTCAACCTCAGGAGCCAACGGTTCATCATATTGTTCATATTCCGTTTCAAGCCCTTCGTTGAGGGCATATTGTGTTACGTAGCGGTCAAGCTGACGCCGGAAAAGACCATACCGAACCGCCGTTGAATCAAGCGAACGTCCCAATGAACCCATCAATTGATCCGGTTGGTACCGCGGATCGTCCAATCCGGTCATTTGCCCCGTTTCACCGCCAAGATAATAAAGAATGGTTTTCGAGGGACTTAAACGATCCGTCATCCCGAAACTCCGTGTTTGCCGAGAACCATACATTTCACCTCGCGGCAGAAGAGCCGTATCAATCTGAATCCATTCGGAATCTCCGTAAATTCCCGGCATTGTTCCATAAATTTCGGAAGTCTCCGAAGATTCCGCCTGTTCCGTTAATTCCGCTTCGTTTCCGGCGGTTGCGGAATTGCCCGCACCGGACACACTTAAATCAGCGGAAAAACCAAAAAGCGAAGTGAGAGATTCCGTATCCACTTCAAGTTGTTCCTCCCGAACCGCAACAATAACAGAACGAATATCCCGCGCAATCTTTTCCAAAACCGCCCGCGCAAGCTGCGATTCCTCAACTTCCGTTCGGTTTACCGCCATTTGCCGAAGATAAAGATCGGTCGCCATCATAATGAACATCAAAATAACCGTCATTAAGGCAAGCGCAATCAAAACTTCAAACAATGTATAAGCACGGGACATCATATTTGTTTTGTTCTAAAATCGCCAAACCTGAGTGGTCAAAGAAAACGGTAATCCGTAATGTTTCGATTCAAGCTCGACATAAAACGCAATATGCCCTGTTTCGGGTTTTGAAATAACAATCGCATCCGATAAACCATTGTCTAATGATTTTGAAGTCCATTTGGCTTGACGAAAATCTTTTGTTTCTGAGGTGGCAGACCAGATTTTGATTCGGTAATCCGGTATTTCCGTTTCAAGAGTTACGGAATATTGGGAATCCCGCTCGTGAAGCTTCCAATCCATTTGGGGCCAATTTTCGCCGTTGGCAGCATACCGCGCAAACACGGCGATTGTCATAATGGCTTTGGGTAACTGATAATCAAGACCGTGTCCGACATTCGGAAGCGTCAACAGATATTTCATTCCGGGAATATCGTCCCAATAATTCTTTGTCGCGTCAACCGTCCAATAAGGATCATTGGTTGCGTGAACCAAAAGTTTCGGCAACGTCACCCGGTCAAGATAAAAATAAGGATCAATCATTTTCCAAAGCCGTTGTTTAAATTCCGAAAAATCGTTATCGTCTTTTCGTACAAGATCGCGGTCCGTATAATCTTTGATACTGGGGCTGAAATTGCCCCATGTTTCAATTTGATATTCCATTTGTTTTCGGATATTCAGATTATCGATCACAATCGGGGCAATGGCGACAATTCGCGGGTCTTTTGAAGCGGCGGCAAGCCATGTTGTCCAACCGCGTTTTGATGCTCCGGTTACGATAAAACCTTTGATATCGAATTGCCGTTCTTGTTTGAGGGCTTGCTGCATTGCGTCCATTGCGCGAATCGCGCTTTTTGCCATTGGGAACAGCAACGCCCATGTCGTATCCTGTGTTTCCAACGCTTTGAGCAATGTTTCACCAATCAGAGCGTCTTCAACAAAATCACCAAACAGCGGTTGGTTCGGAACCTGAAACAATATTCCCAACGGCATTCCGCAGGCTTCCACCATTGACCGGGCAAGCAGTTTATCACCGTCGTTTGGTTTACTGCCGATACGTTTACCGTTAATATACAATGCGGCATGGCTGGAGTTATCCAATTTATTGGGAATAACAATGAGCAGATAATGTTTCCAAGGAATCCCGTGCCAGATTTGGGAGGTCATTTCGAGAAGGTAGGAATTTTCGTTATTATTTTCTGTTTTTTCAACAATTTCCCATTGGAAAGACTGATCCGGCAATGCCAGATAAGCGTCGAGATCAGGGGGAGTGTTGGCGGTGCGGGGTGAATTTGTTACGGGCGAAATCGGAGTTTCGGCAATAGACATTCCCGCAAAAAAAATAAAACCAACACTTAAAAAAATCAAAATGATTTTGTTAAACAAATTTTTCATCTTTTCAGACTCCTTCAACATTTTAATTGGTGTTTAATTAGTGTAATTGGTGTTTTAAACAGGAAAATTCAAGTGTTTTGATAATGTTTTCCGAACAACATGGTGTTGTCGGGTCAAACACGAAACTTAAGGTTTAACGGTTATAATATTCCTATTTTCCGCATTTCGGTTTTCTATCATACCACAAGACGGTGAATCGGAAAAGTATGAGGGCGGTATTACGGAAAAACCGGTTGTTATAAACAATGAGTGATTTCCTTTATTCTTTGTTACAGAGAAATTGGAAATTTAGTAATATTTCCGCGGAATTTTTTGACCGTGTAAGAATTTCGGCAAAAAACCTTATTTCCAACCTAATTTTTCCGAACAAAACAATCTCAGTAGTCCAAAGTCCCAAACCAATCAACCTTATTACCTTATTAAAATAATGCATCTATTCAGTCGTTTGTCCCCAAAATAGGGCTGAATAGAACCTTTATTTTTAACGGCTGTACTTTCCCAAAAAATTGTGATAAAATAGTTGGGTCAGTTGCAATAAGAGAACGCTATAATCATCGGCTGTTTTGTTCCATTGTTTTGTTCAATCAGGCAAGTTATATTTCAGAAGCAGTTTTCTGAAACCGGTTTGTTCCAACCCTAAAAACAACCCAATATTGTTCCATGAAAACCCTTTTATCCGGTAATGAAGCAATTGCACGCGGCGCCTACGAAGCCGGTGTAACATTTGCCGCCGGTTACCCCGGTACTCCGTCCACCGAAATCCTCGAAAATATCGCCGCAAAATATAATAAAACCATTTACGCCGAATGGGCTCCCAATGAAAAAGTTGCTTTTGAAGTTGTTGCCGGAGCCTCGCTCGCCGGTGCACGTGTCATTACAACAATGAAACATGTCGGATTAAATGTTGCGGCGGATCCGTTGATGACGTTGAGTTATCTTGGAGTTGTGGGCGGGTTTGTTGCCGTAGTTGCCGACGATCCCGGAATGCATTCGTCACAAAATGAACAGGACAGCCGGCATTTTGCCCGTTTTGCGAAAATTCCGATTTTCGATCCTTCCGATTCCGAAGAAGCAAAGGAATTTATGAAACTTGCTGTTCAAATGTCGGAAGAATATTGTACGCCGGTTATTCTGCGAAGTACAACACGCGTGTCCCACTCACGCGGAATTGTTGAAGAACAACCGCGTCAAGAATCGGGAAAACCGGTTAATTTTGAAAAAAATCCGCCGCGTTTTGTACCGATACCGCTTTGGGCTCGGCAAATGCGGGTTCGAGTGGAAGAGCGAATCCAAAAACTGCAACAAGCAGGAACAACCTCTCCGGCAAACAAAATCATTCGGCAAGATAAAAAACTCGGTATTATCACCTCAGGAATTGCCTATCAATATGTTCGTGAAGTTTTTCCGAATGCTTCTGTATTGAAACTTGGTTTGCCGTTTCCGTTTCCCGATGAATTGATTAAGACGTTTGCCGCAAGCGTAGAACGGCTTGTTGTTATCGAAGAACTCGAAGATTTTCTGGAAGAACATATTAAATCGCTCGGCATTTCCTGTATCGGTAAGCCGGTTATTCCGAAAATCGGCGAACTTTCGCCGGATATTTTAATCGAACGAAAAAATTTAATCGAAGGCAAGGATGAAATTGTTACGCCCCGACCGGAACCCCGAAATACTTTGCCGAAATTGCCCGGACGTCCGCCGGTTCTTTGTCCGGGTTGTCCGCATCGCGGGATATTTTATGCGTTGGGGCGGTTTGATGTTATTGTAACGGGCGATATTGGATGTTACAGTCTTGGGGTTTTCCCGCCGCTTTCACGGTTGGACACGATTCTTTGTATGGGCGGCGGTATTTCGCTGGCGCATGGTATGGACAAGGCGGGGAATCCTAAAAAAGTTGTCGGCATGGTTGGTGATTCGACTTTTTTTCATTCCGGTATTACCGGTTTGCTTGATATTGCGTACAACAAGGGACATTCGGCGATTATTGTTGTTGACAACCGAATTACGGCGATGACGGGACATCAGGACAACCCCGGTTCCGGTAAAACGTTAATGGGCGAACCAACCCACGAAGCCTCAATAGAAGAGATTGGGAAGGCGTGCGGTATTAAAAATGTTCGGACGGTTGATCCTCGTGATTTCAAAACGGTCATAGCGGTTCTCAAAGAGGCGACGGAATCATCGGAGGCGTGGCTGATTGTTTCGAAGGCTCCGTGTCCTTTACATTTACGTCAGGCGTTGGGGCAACCGCTTCGGGTTGTCGAAGAGCAATGCCGTAAATGTAACGCCTGTCTAAAACTTGGATGCCCCGGTTTGGAAAAGGTTGGCGACCGGATTCGTATCAATGAATATTTATGTGCCGGTTGCGATTTGTGCAAAAATGTTTGTCCGGCAAAGGCAATTTGTTAATAGCGGAGAGTGGATAGTTGAGAGTGGAGAGTAACGGTCTATTTTTATGAACCGTTGAATACACAAAATACACAGAATTTGTAATAGTAATAATGTTTACGTACAGCGTCAATGTTAGATTATTTATAAAGAATTAGGACACAAAACCGAATGTTATTTTTGTTATTGTATTCATTTTGTATCCTCAAAAAATAAACTTATGATCTTATCAATTTATTAATTTCCGTGTGTTCCGTGTATTCTGTGGTTAATAAAAATAGACAGTAACTAAATTTACTTATCCTTATCGGGCAGCCCTTTTCAACAGCACAATCTTTTTAGATTGTTCCGTTAAATAATAAATAAGAAAAGAACTTATCGTTTCAATCAATGGAGGTGCGCTATGAAGCCAAAGCCTGCGTTTACATTGGTCGAACTTCTCGTTGTAATTGGAATAATTGCTGTTTTACTCGGATTGTTGATTCCGGCGGTTCAAGCCGCCCGCGCTACCGCCCGAAAACTTCAATGTACCAACAACATGAAACAAATTGGTCTTGCCGCTCACTATTATCATAATTTGTACGACCAATTTCCGCCGTCAAAATGGGGAATCCAAGATATCAGCGATCCCAGAATCAAACATCATATTCTGTCCTTTCTCTTGCCGTTTCTGGAACAACAACATCTTCACGAACAAATTGATTTTGGGAAACATTGGTTTAACAACGAAGCAACGAAAATTCGGTTGCCGGTTTATCTTTGTCCCGAATCTCCGAAGCAATTCCATTACGGAAAACACGAATATTTTACCGGCGATTATACGGTTGCGGAAGAAATGCAAAGGACGAAGGAAAAAATCAAACCGTTGTTTGACAACGGTATTGTTACAGAACGGATCAGACCTTACGGGTTATACGGAATGCTCCAACCGCCGGAAGAACGAATAGTTTCTATTGTTTCGGTAACGGACGGAATTTCCAATACGATAATGTTTTCCGAATGTGCCGCACGTCCGTTTGTGTATCAAGAAGGGCGGCAATTTGTTGATGAAGAGCCCAAAGAACGAAAAAAGTCCGGTGCGGATTGGTCGAGTAATATTGCGCCGTTTTATATTCGTGAGTCTTGTGGAGCGGGCGGAACTCAGTTATTTAACTGTACTAATAAGAACGAAATCTATAGTTTTCATCATGGCGGTTCCAATTTTTGTTATGGAGATGGAGCGGTTCATTTTCTTTTGGAAACAATTCATCCTGAAATCTTCATTTCTATTTTTACTGCTTACGCCGGAGACACTAACTGGGAATAGTTGAGAGCGGAGAGCGCCGCAAGCGGATTTAATACCTTGCGGTAATCTGATTTCCGTAAAAAATCCCGATCAATAAATCTTCGTAGAAAATTCCCAAAAATAAAAAATAAAATGCGAAAAGATTCACAAATTATTTTTTCTTGGGGGGTATCTTGACCGATATTTTTTTAAATATAGAATAATTGACAAATAATTTTCCATATTTTAATGTCAACATTTAGGAGATTAAATTACGTTTTGAAAAATAAGTAGCCCGAACAAAAATTCGGGTGAAAAAAAATAATCGAGTACGTCAACAAAACCAAAGTCGCTTCGGCGAATAGCAGTTTTCTACACGACAACCGGACTTTCCGTGTAGAAAATTACTATGAAACTAGTAGAGTTGCGTGTCTCCCGCTGAGGGAGCGTCGCGTATTAGTTTCGTTGGTATAATTCAGTATTACATTTTAAAACATGTAATGCACCACTTTTGTCGGTGGGAATACACCTATCTTTGGTTGCGTGTCGCTCCTCAAAGAGTGACATTTCTGTTGCCGTTTCTCGGCTTAGTGTTTTCCCAATTTCAGCAACAACAGATTATGCGTTATGTAATCTGTTAAAATATCAAAATCCTTTTTTAAGGAGAATATGACATGTTCCAAATTTTATTTAACGTTTTGCCATTTTTAATGGCAAGCCTCATAGTATGTTTCATGCTATGTGTTATGTTGTGTTCCGGCGATAATTTCCGTTCGAAAGTTCGTCGAACCGGATATCGAAACGGATTTACGCTGGTCGAATTGTTGGTAGTAATTGCGATTATTGGAGTGTTAATCGCAATGCTGTTACCGGCGGTTCAAGCCGCACGTGAGGCGGCAAGACGTATGCAGTGTACAAATCACCTCAAACAAATCGGTATCGGTATTCACAACTTCCACGATACGTTGAATGGGGTACCACCTTGTACTTTGGGGCTTGGTCGTATTTCCCTCTTTCCCCTCTTATATCCGTACATTGAACAAAACAATTTGTACGAGATGATTACTTCAAGAGGATTGGGGGAGATTTATAACCAAAGTTGGTGGACAGGGTTGACCGAATCCGAACGAGCCGGTTTCGGATCGGTCAATATTTACCATTGTCCCTCTCGTCGCGGTAGCGGTACTGTCATTACAAAAGAAAGTGTTGATACTATCGCTCAAGCGTTCCCCGGACCAATCACTGATTATGTGGTTGTGTTATTGATGGATCGAAATATCTATGATACCTTTTTTTGGGAGACGGTTGGTACCGGTAATGCGTTCGAATCTGAAACACGAATCAACGCTATGAAAGGAGCGTTCCGCGTACCGATTCGGCTTCGTGATGCTTCAACAGGAGTAACACTGACCAATGCCATGATTGCGAGTTGGACTCCTCGTGATATGATGACTCGTTGGGTAGACGGAACAAGTAATCAGTTATTGATTGGAGAAAAACATCTGCCACCCAGTACAAAAGATCGGTGTAACATGGATAGTGGTACGAATTACCATTATACCGGCGATTGTAGTTACCTTAATTCGGGACCCGGTTATGGAACCGCTGCATGGGGACGTTCATTCACAAAAACCGGAAAATTTACCGTTTCAGGAATGCTTCAAGGCACTGCGGATGTCTATCCGCTTAAACGAGCAACAGAAGATATTCCCAATACAACAGGAAGTAACCAGCCAATGCAGGCTTATAATTTTGGAAGTTATCATCCCGGTGTTTGTATGTTTGTTTTTGGGGATGGAAGTGTTCGGGCTATTTCCGGTACAACACCGCCCTTTCCCATTTTGATTGGACT
>JAITQV010000673.1 GCA_031288765.1 Planctomycetaceae bacterium | reverse complement strand
ATAGTTCGGAAGAGCCGCTGATTCAATTGCTTTCCGAACTGAAAATGATTCGTTCCATGCAGCAACGGGTCAACGAGCGTACAAAACGTTATGAAAAAATGATTGATCAATTACGGAATGACCCCAATGCCGACTATAATACACTTCGGAAAAATGTTGAGGAACTTGCCCGTCAGCAAAACCGTATTTCACGGATTTTGCACGATCTGAAAATCGGTAAAACAAAATAATTCTGTAACTGTTCACGCAAAGAATTAAAAACAGCTTACCTTTTTATATTGTTGTGAATTGTTTCAACAATTTTTAGAAAACGGCAAGTCAGCTGCCAATCCGTGTCGGCGTTGTACTGTACTAACGCAACCTGTATTGAGAGGTTATGTCGGTGTACGGTAATTTCAGTTATTGTTTCTTTTTTCCGGCAAAAGTAAAATCGAGAAGAGTCATGTTGCGTTCTATCGTTAAGACAATCGGTTCTTCGTAAATTGCCTGATGAATCTGATATTCAACTGCCGACAACGAAGGTGTCAAATGATTGTTGACCATAACAATCAAATCGTCGGGCAACAAACCAAGTTGAGCCGCCTCACTGCCGGAACGAACCGAATCAATAAACGGCGGTGTTCGTCCCGACACCGGCGAAACTAAAAGGAATCCCCAATTTTGAAACAACCGAATCGTGTCTTCGGGAATCAATTCCCGTTCCGGTTCAATCGCTTTAGGCATGACAAGTTGCGGAGAAACAATCTCCGATTTTGCGGCAGACTCTTTGGTCTGGACAATCATTTCATTAACCTTGTCCCGAAACGCCGAGACCGGAATCGCATAATTAAGCCAACTATTATTTTCCTTGTTACGCAATTCTTTACCGAGAATACCGAGTAAATTGCCGTTTTCCGCCGAGATCAACGCACCGCCGCAAGAACCCGGATTGTTTGTTGTTATATCGACAACAAAAATTGCTCCTTGATACGGTGTTTCAAAAACTCCCCGTCTTGCCCGAAGAGTTGTTTTCGCAGCAATAAAACCGCGTTGAACTGTTGCCGGTTCGTTGCCCTCCGCAATATTGAACGGATTGGAAACCGCAAAAACCGGATCACCAATCTGAGGATCAGGAACGGAAGAGGAATTATTTTGCAGCGAAAAATAAGGTAAATCGGTTGCGGAAATTTTGAGAAGCGCAAGTTCCATAACAGGATCAGCGGCAACCAGTTGTGCTTCGAATTTTCGCCCTGAATCCAAAACAACACGAACCGGATCAGCCTGTAACGCGGAAGTAATTGCGGTCAGAATACAACCGTCCGGTGAAACAACAATTCCAGTCTGATAACCGTGCATTCCGGGAGTATTACCCGCTCCATAGATTTTAACAATCTTCGGTAATGTTTCGGTAATTACCGGCGGCGCACTACGTGTTTCAATTTCCTTCAATATTTTTGTTTCATTTTGTATTTCATTTTTATCGAACGAAAACATATCAACCGGTACATTCGGAATCCAATTGTTTATTTCAAAAGTACCGAAAAGAATCCGACCAAACCGGACTTCCCACTCCTGTTTATTGGCGGAATTTTTACGAAAAAAGATTTCGCACGGAAAATCGAGACTGCTTCCTGACATTTCAACCAACACAACGGCTCCGGTTTTCGGTTCAAAATAAAAACGAACATTATTGCCCCGCCACGCCATGCCGCAAACATCGTATGGTTTTTCAGGATTCCCGTCAACCGGCGCAGTCCCGATATACACGGTTTCGGCGTCCTGAATTATTTCCTTTACCGCCAGTTGACGTAACAAATAAAGCGCGGTAAACAACCCTCCGCTGCCGCGAGGTGATTGATAATGAGTAATCGGATCAACAATAAAAATTTCCGTTTGAAGCATTAAATCGGCGTTCCAAAAACCGCTTTCAACCGGCAATTCATACCGGACGCCTTTATCATCAATATGAAACGAAAAAGATTCCTTCCGGTTTTTCAATTGACCGGAAAATTTCCAACCCGTATCTTTCGTAATATCAAAATTTTTGCGCCAATTATTAAGCACGCGGTTTAGTTCCTGCCGGTTGAAATAATAATTGGCATAACCGTGTTGCTTTTCATAAAACGGTTTAATCGTTTCGGGAATGAAAAACTCTTTTCGCAACAACTTAATGGGTTGACCGTCATGACCGGGAATTTCAATTTCCTTAAAACCGTCCGGGACTTTTTCCGTTTCTTCGGGGTTACGGTTTTGTTGCTGCTGTTGTTTGAAGTCCGGCGGAACAATCGGCGGTTCGATCATTTTTTCGGTCATCTCAATAAGTTCCGACTCGCTGTGTAAACTGCCAAGCCGTACCATCAACTCAAACCGTTCACCGTCTTTTCCGCGAACCGTAACAGGAAGCCGCCAATGTTTCGGAAAAAGACCAATCAAATTTTTGAACGTATTCGCCGTATCAACGGTTTTACCTGCAAAACGCAATAATTCATCGTTGTAACGTAAGCCATTCCGGTAAGCATCAGAAGTTACAAGAACCTCATCGAATAAAACCCGCCCGTCCTTATCGGTTGAAACAA
The DNA here is from genome assembly GCA_031288765.1 of Planctomycetaceae bacterium. Taxonomy (GTDB): domain Bacteria; phylum Planctomycetota; class Planctomycetia; order Pirellulales; family Thermoguttaceae; genus WRKP01. The sequence goes on along the minus strand of JAITQV010000673.1, from coordinate 796 downwards.
GCGCATTCATCGTAGCATGATCAACGATTCGACCGCTTTTCAAATCGCCAAGAAAATATCGTACCTGATTACTTGAAACCGCGTAACCAATACCGACATTAACTCTGCCCCGTTTTTCAAAAGAACAACGACCAATAATTCCGATCACTTCGCCGTGTTCATTAAAGAGCGGACCGCCGCTGTTTCCCGGATTGACGGCGGCATCGGTTTGTAAACAATCGGTGTATTCTAAAAATGTTCCGGACGGAAATTGGTAACGATGGATGCCGGAAATAATTCCTTTTGAAACACAAGGTTTGTAGTCGAGAGCCAACAGAAACGGATTGCCCATGACAATAGCGGTATCGCCAACAGTAACAAAATCACTGTTCGCAAAACCGGCAAACGGAAAATCGTTACGGTTGAGCAATTTGATTAAAGCAATATCTCCGACAGGATCAAGACCGACAATAACCGCATCATAAAGTTGACCATCCGCCATTCCGCATTTCATAGCAGGACCGCAAGGCTGAACCACGTGAAAATTTGTTACGGCGTAACCGTCCGGCGAAATCACAACACCGCTTCCGCCGCCAGCCGGATCATCGGGATTGGCGGGAAAAATTGCTACAACCGTCCGCATTGTCCGTTCAATCACATCGTCGGTTTCGTCCGCAAAACCAACCGCTTGATATAATCCAACTATTAGCAACAGAATTATTAAACAAAATCGTTTCATTATCATAAATTAAAATGTTTATTATAACCGATATAATTAATGACCGTATTTTCCCTAAAAACTTTTGATAATTGGAAC
>JAITQV010000635.1 GCA_031288765.1 Planctomycetaceae bacterium | reverse complement strand
CCAAAAGAAAAACCGGAAAATATTCCCGATATTCCCGAAGCAAAATGGCTCAGAGGTGTTCCCGGTGAAAAAATCGGAACGATAACAATTCCGCCGGACGTTAAACCGAATACGTTACAATGGATCAATGGTTATGATTTTCAAATTGTCCCGCTTTGTAACGTTAAGGAAATTCTTGATATAGAAAACAACAATATTAATTTCACGATTGTTTCTAATCTTAACACTGAAAATTCGTTTCGTTTTGAGTTACAGCAGGGTGAAAAGACGGAAACAAAACAGGATATTTTATTGAAACCCGATCAGGGACAAATATTATCGTTCAAAATTGATATTCCGGCGGAACCGCAAATAATTCCGTTGAAACTGATTGCCAAAGCAGGCGACATGAAATTTGAACAAAAATATCAGTTCAAATCCGAACTTGGTTTTCGGGAACATCCGAAATTACCGGAACATTTTGAAACCGGTTATTGTCAACGCGGCAAAGAACCGACAGCAATAGACGACAGAAGCGGAGCACATGCTTACCTCGAACGATGTTCCTGCGGTGCGAAAACACAACGCGGTTGGGCGATTCATCCGCCGTATCAAGGCGGTGTTGGTTATACATTTTTGTTGAGTGAGTCAATTACCGTACCGAAAGAGGATGGAATTGCGTTTTCCGGCGAAGTGGGAATCCGTAACGGCGGTGCAGAATCGGACGGCGTACTTTATCGGGTTTTTGTTGCGGAACCGGACAAAGAGGACATTCTTGCCGGAGAAATTCTTTGGGCGGAACGAAATTGGAAACCGTTTATTTGTGATTTATCCGCATGGCAAGGTAAAACGATTCGGTTACGTCTTATTGCCGATGTCGGTACGAAAAATAATTCATCTGCCGACTGGGCGGCGTGGGCAAATTTTAAACTTGTTTCGACAAAACAAGCACTCATCACAACACTAACCGCCGAACCGTAAACTAACGGTTTTTTACACCGTTATAAAAAATATTAAATTAAAATCGTATAATATTTAGAAACAATTATTTAGAAAAGGTGAAACATGAAAACCGCCGTATTCAGCACAAAGCCGTATGATCAAAAGTATCTGACGGATTCAAATGAGCGTTGGGGGCATGAACTGTTTTTTTACGAAGCCCATCTGAATGAGCAAACTTGCCGGTTATCGGAAGGTTTTCAGGCGGTTTGTGTGTTTGTCAATGACGAATTAACCGAATCCGTACTAAAATATATTTCCTGTAACGGTTGCCGTATGGTTGCGCTTCGTTGTGCCGGATTTAACAATGTTGATCTTCCGGCGGCGAAAAATCTTGATATTACTGTTGCGCGTGTTCCGGCTTATTCGCCGGCATCTATTTCCGAGTTCACACTTGGGCTGATCCTAACTTTAAGCCGGCATATTCATCGGGCTTGTAACAGGACACGTGAAGGTAATTTTGCGTTAAACGGTCTTCTCGGTTTTGATTTGTACGGTAAAACTGCCGGAGTTTTCGGAACGGGAAAAATCGGAGCAGGAACCGCAAAAATTCTTTGCGGTTTCGGATGCAATGTTTTGGCTTCGGATTTGTACGAAAATGATGAACTCAAAACTCTTGGCGTCCGGTATGTTTCACGTGATGAACTGTTTCGGAAATCCGATATTATCACGCTGCATTGTCCTTTGCTGCCGGATACGCGGCACCTGATAAATACCGAAACGATTGCAAAAATGAAAACCGGCGTCATGATTGTCAACACAAGCCGCGGTGAATTACTTGATACGGATGCAGCGATTGCCGGACTCAAAAGCGGTAAAATCGGTTCGCTTGCCATTGATGTTTACGAGGAAGAGGCGGAAGTTTTCTTTGAAGATTTTTCGAGCCGGGTGATTCAAGACGACACGTTGGCGCGAATTCTAACTTTTCCTAATGCAATTGTAACAGGACATCAGGCGTTTTTCACAATTGAGGCAATGCAGGCGATTGCCAGCAAAACACTGGAAAACATTGCCGCATTCGAAAAAGGTCAAATACCGCCGGGAATTGTTCAATGGGACAATATTCAAATAAAATAATAGAAACCAATAAAACGGATAATTGCTCGTTTATAAACCGATAATCGGATGTTTTATTGGTAAATTCCTAAAAATCCAATTGATAAGAGAATTGATAACAAGGCTCAATATCATAAAAATCATGCAGAAATGTTAAATTGGACATTTTAGGAAAGAAACTTTCTTATAAATTTGAAATTTTTCTTAGTTCCCTCATTCTACTTTTTATCATTGGTGTTAAAATAACCGAGAGTTAGAACAACACGGAAAACTTTTTTCCAAATATTGACCTTTAATAATTATTTTTCAATGGGACTTTTAATATTACGTAGTTTGTTTATTCTTGTTTCCAGCGGAGTGGGAGTTTATGTTCTCAACTCCGGGGTGTTGAGTGGTACGGAATCCGCAGGTTTTTGGGCTTTTGCCGGAATTTTCCTTTTGGCAATTCTCGTTATTATCGGTGATATGCTCATTCCGAAAAAACGGGTTGACTGGATATCGTCCATTTATTTCGGACTTTTAATCGGTCTTCTCCTGACAGCCGCTCTTGGTTTTGCAATTACGCCGTTGCTGCCGCAAGGCTCCGAACACCTCGCTCAACAAAGCCGTGTAAATACCATGTTGGTCATCGGAACGGTGCTTTGCTATATTTGTACAAGTTTTCTTCTCCAGACGCGGGACGATTTCCGGTTTATTATTCCGTACGTCGAGTTTCGGAAAAATCTGAAAGGTAATCGTCCTTTGGTGTTGGACACAAGCGTTATGATTGACGGGCGTATTGCCGATGTGGCGGAAACAATGATTATTGACAGCCAACTTGTCATGCCGCGGTTTGCAATCAACGAACTTCAACGAATCGCCGATAGTTCCGACCGAAACCGCCGAACACGAGGTCGCCGCGGTTTGGATATTTTGAACCGGCTTCAAAAAATGAAAGGAATTGATGTTCAAATTGATGATACTGATTTGCCGGAATTTCGCGGGCAACCGGTTGATCTGAAATTGGTCGCGTTGGTAAAACATCTTGAAGGAAAACTTGTTACCAATGATTACAATCTTAATAAAGTTGCCAAAATTCAAGGTGTTGATGTCATCAATCTGAATGATTTGGCAAACGCTATGAAACCGGTTTTTTTGCCGGGTGAAAAACTTGATGTTGATATTGTCAAGAGCGGCGAAGAAGCCAGTCAGGGAATTGGTTATTTGGATGACGGAACAATGGTTGTGGTCGATAACGGGCGGGAACATGTGGGCGAACGCGTCGTTGTAACGGTAACAAGCGTGCTGCAAACCAGTGCGGGGCGAATGATTTTCGGGCGATACGAATTTACAACGAAAAAACTTTCAGGAACAACCATTATTCACGATAGTACTGCAGTTACGCCGTCCGCAAATAATAAATCGGACACTTCGTCGTCGGCTGCTCAGCAAAACGGAAAGAACAACCGCTCAGGAAGCGGCGGCAAACAAAAATGATCGCAGATGTCTCATTCGACTACTCCTTTTATTGAATTACTGAAACGTGACCGGCGGTATAAAGCGGAAGCGTATGCTTTTGTTTATGAAGCGTTGAGTTATGCTCAAAATGTTTCGGGGGCGGGTAAAAGGGAAATGCATGAACCGATTCCCGAAGAGAGTTTAGCGGGCATAAAAAGTTCGGGGCAAAATGAAGCAACCGAAACGGATTGCGGCAACCATGTTACCGGACAGGAACTTTGCAGAGCGGCACGGGAATACGCGATTACTCAATATGGTTTTCTTGCTAAAACAGTGCTAAACTCACTTGGAATCCGTAAAACCGATGACATTGGTAATATTGTCTATAATTTGATTAGTATTGGGCAAATGCGGAAAACGCCGCAAGACAGCCGCGACGATTTTAGCAATGTTTTTGATTTTGATGCTGCGTTTGGTGAAACGTATCAAATTCATTCCGGCAACGCATAATTTGGGGTTCCAAAATCACATTAATCTATAAGATATACTCACAATTGCCGCAAAGCGGTCTTAAATTTCTAGTAAATAAAGACAACTTTGCGGCAATTTTGAGTATATTGTGATCATTTGAGTGGACGGTTACAAATTTGTCTAGTAAATCGGTCCGCTTTCAATATGATGAAAGAAGTTATTGACCGGAATTGCGTGTTTTTTGGCAAGTTCATAAAATTCCTTTTCAACAGATTTCCAATAACTTCGGCTTCGAATATTTTGTTCGAATGCGGGACGTAAACCTTTATTGAACAAAGAGACCGCATTAAGGACATCCGTAAGATTACCGCAACGCATATTCAACGTTTCGCCGCAAACATATTCGACAATTCCCTCCAATGCCGCAAAAGTTGCCGGTAAATCAGTAATCCCCGGTAAAATAGGACTGATAAACGCATACGTTCTGATCCCGGTATCGCGTAACGTTTTCAAAGCGGCAAGACGTTGTTGAACCGGCGAACATAGCGGCTCAAAAAGACGGCTCGCCGTTTCATTCATTATCGCAATAGAAAACCCGACAGAGATTTTCTTCAACCGTTTCAATATATCCAAATCACGAAGAACAAGTTCAGACTTCGTCAAAATGGAAACCGCAAATCCGTTACAAATTAAATCTTGCGGTAAATCGGCAATACGTTCCAGAAGAGAACGAGTCAATTTATATTGTTCCTCTGCCGGTTGATACGCGTCGGTAACACTGGCAATAAACGCCCCTTCTCCCGGTTTGACTCGGAGAATGTCTTTATCGAAAACTTTGGCGCTATTGGTTTTAACATCAACAAACTGTCCCCACGGTTCGTCATGATTGGTGAACCGTTTCATAAAACGGGCGTAACAATAAACACAGGCATGTTGACAACCGACATACGGGTTGATACTGTAACCGAGTCCCGGTAATTTGCTGTGTGTTAGGATATGTTTTGTTTCAATCTCGCGTATCAGCATGAGAGCATTAAATGTATAACGGTAATTTACCGGCAATGGTTTTTGTTTCAGACGGTCAACACGGCAACAGTTTCACAATGTCCTTAAACGGGCAGGTTACCGGAAACCGTGCAGGCATCTACTGTTTCAATAAAGCCGAAGACATTCGTCTTCATCGGCAATGAGGATACTTTTAAATGCGATAAGAGATAATTATCGTTTTATTTTGTTGCGGACGGTTCTATTCGGATTCCCTTGCCCCAGAGTTCCTCAAGGGCGTAATATTTTCGGGTTTCCGGTTCGAATAAGTGAACGATAAGATCGCCGTAGTCGATAACAATCCAACGTCCTTCCGTGTGACCGGAAACAGACAAACATTCGTCGCCCATTTCGCCGACAAGTTTTTTTTGGATTTCATCACCAATGGCATAAAGTTGCCGCCGGCTTGAACCGGAAACAATTAGGAAATAATCAAACGATTTTGTAAGTTCCCGAACATCAAGAACCAAAATATCGTGACCCCGATTTTCTTCCGCAACCTTCGCGGCGGCAAGAACCCGGTCAAGTACCGGCGCTAATTTTTGTAGATTCGTCTTTTCGGATTTCGGCATGGTTAATCGTCAGGTAGGAAGAGGTAAATCGAAAAGACCTCTTGGCGTTTGTCTCATAAAATATTCAATAATTGGCGTGTTTTCAGTTATCTTTACTGTTAAAGTATGAATTATTTTGTCGTATTTTACTCCTTACGCTTAAAAATGCAACCATTCAACCGGAAATCATTTTAGGAAAGTTCTAAAATCCGCCGATTTCGGAGAAAATTGCTCCTATTTCGGGTATTTATTCAGCCGTTTGGTGAATTATTACGCAGGATAAACCTTATTTTCAACCTAATTTTTCTTGCTAAACAACCTTTACAGTTAATAACTAATAGTAAATAGTTAACAGACCTTTTCCCTTACCTGCTCAAACATTGAAAACCACAAAAAAACAATCGGCTCAATAATTACAAAATACGACGTTTTTGCCATGTTTTCAATGTTTAAGCAAGTAAGTGAAAAGGTCTATTGTACCTTCGGAACGTGAAAGTACCTGTCTATTTTAATTTCTAATCTTGTTCACAACCAACTTGATTTTTCTCCTAACCCCGCAAGGGGTGTGATGTGCATAATCGGCGGTGAAGCGCAGATCGGATAGTAATAGTAGACCTTTTCTCTAACCTTTTTGTAGTGCCAATTCGTAGTTTGTGATAGCGCAGATGAGCGTCGTCCGAATATGGTGTCTATTCCGGCGATTTCGGTATTTGTCTTTCAAAATACGGAACGTTTTAATTGTTCGGTTGACGTGTTCAATCGCTACACGTTCTCGTGCCAATCGGCGATTATATGCCTTCTCCAATTCCAATAACTCCCCCCCTCTGGGCTTTTTAATGGGTATCCGGCTGTTGGCGTGTAACCCTTCGATACCTTGATAACCGCTGT
>JAITQV010000592.1 GCA_031288765.1 Planctomycetaceae bacterium | reverse complement strand
ACCGCAGAGAACACAGGCATCACAGAGGAAACAAAGAAAATCAAATTATTTTTGTATCTATTCAGCCAATTGTTGAGCAATGACGCGGGACAAACCTCATTTTTCTTACTAAACAACCTCAGTAGCCTAAAATTCCCCACAAAACCAACTTCAATACCTTATTCCCTATTTTTTAATAAAGGTAATAAGGTTGTTATGTTGTGGGAAATGTTGCTGCTAAGGTTGTTTTGTTCGGAAAAATCAGGTTGAAAATAAGGTTTGTCCTGCATAATAGTTTGGCAAAGTCGGCAAAGCCGACAGTGAATTTATGTCATGCCGGTTATTTTGGTTGCCTATCGGCAAGCAATCGCTCGGCGAAGGGCTTTCACCCAACGATTGCCCGCCTTATGAATTTTTAACCGTAAAATAGACAAACGGTTGTATCTGACTAAATAGATACTTTTATTTCTCAAGCTTTCATTTATAATACAACTCTACAAAACCTCAAAAAAAACAATCGGTAAATGTGTCGATTTTTGATGTTGTTTGTGTTATCTTAATAAAGATTTGTTTATTTATTAGGCGGGCAATTCAATATTCGTCAGGAAAATGCCGGCGGATATTTCCCTTTTTTATTGCAGTAATGTATTGGAGTTTTAACCATGTTTCGGAACATTTTGATTTGGAGTTTTCTGGTTCTTGTTTGGACGGCTCATACGGTTGCGGCACAAGAACAACCGGAAAATTCAGAAGTTGACGAAGATGTTCGGAAATCCGAAGCAGTTAATCCCTTTTTTGAACGTTTGGTACCGCCGGACCGAACAACACTAAGACGTTACGACCAAACCGGACGGCTTATCGAAGCCGGAAGATTGGCGGAAGCAGCCCAACTTCTTGGAACTATTTTGGAAGGTTCCGTTGATTACTTTGTCCAGCCGGATACTCTACCGGATGCTCTGCCGAATACTTTGCCGGATTCTTCGTCAAATGATTATTCGCTCCAAACCTCAAATAAATTATTCGGCGATCTTGTTCTTGAACGGTTACAGGGATTGCCGAGTAAGGCGTTGGAATCTTACTCGCTGCAATTTGAGGCTCAGGCTCGGCGGTTGTTGGAAAATGCGGTTCAGAACGGGTCGATTGAAGGAATTCAGCAAGTTTCAAAGTTGTATTTTCCAACAACGTCAGGAGCAACCGCAACATTTCTGCTCGGTTTGGAACAATTCGAGCAAGGGGCTTACGAAACCGCCATGCTGACATTGCAACGCCTAAACCAAAGCCGCCATAACCTGACACCGTTTGAACCCATATTGAGTTTGACTTTGGCAAGCACGCAACTCCGGTTTCATCAGACCGGCAACGCACGGCAAACCATAGAACAACTCCTGAAACGTAATCCCGCTCCAAGTATTGTGCTTTCCGGCAGCGAACTGTGGAAACCAAAATCCGCCGATGAAATTATCAGCCGTTTGGAAACATTGCGTGATGAATCGAAACCGATTTCGACGGCTTTGTGGTTGGAGCGAACCGGTTGGCTTCTCGGAATGGGAACACCAAGTCAAAATACGGAAACAACAGCCCAAAAACCGCTTCTCGAACTCGTTTGGTCGGTACCGGCATTGAATAAACCGCCTTTCAATTGGGGAATAAACAATCTTTTAAGTCTTGTTCGGAACGGTTCGGATACTTATATTCCCGCCGCACAACCGTTGTTGGCGGGAGATCGTTTGCTAATTCGCGGAATGGGCGAAATTACGGCAGTCGATCAAAAAACCGGAAAACAACTTTGGACTGCCGCAGAACCGGAATACCGAATCTCAAAAAGAATCCAATTATCCTTTCCAATGAATTTCAATACGGCAAGACTGAACAGCCGGAATTATCGGGGAGAACTCCGTATTTTCTTTTGGCATGACCGGATCACACACCAAATGAGCAGCGACGGTTCACGGCTTTTCACGGTGGACGGTCTTGACATGCGCACATTGGCTTACGCCGCTTTGGGACGCGGAGCAAGAAATATCCAAATCGGTAAAAAATCCCTCGAAGACCCGCGATGGGGTCCCGGAAACACGTTGACCGCTCGAGATGTTAAAACCGGACAAATTCTTTGGCAAACCGGAAAATTCCCGTATGTCCAAAAACGTTTCGATCAATATATCGAAGAATTCGAATCGGAACAAACCGAACAAAAAAAGAAAAATCCTCAAAATTCGCCGTCTCCCGACCAAAATTCAAGCGAAAAAACAGAGGAAAAAACAAACGATATTGATAAAACTGTTGCCAAACCAAACGACGGCTTTACCGAAGAGGAATTTTTTTTCGGTGAAACATGGTTTCTTGGCGCTCCTCTTCCGTTTCGCGGTCGGCTTCATGTTATTGGGGAAAACGGCGGAGTTCTCCGTTTGATGGTGTTGGATGCGGAATCGGGACGCCTGATCCGGCAACAACCGTTGGGAGTTCCCGAAAATCCCTTTGAAACGGATCCGTTCCGAAAATATTACGGTCTTATTCCTTCCGCTTCCGATGGTTTGATTCTTTGCCCGACAGGTATTGGGTTTGTTGTTGCACTGGACGCCGCCACAATGACGCCGGTTTGGTGTTTCAGTTATCGGGCAACGGAAAAGGAAGATGAGAACGCTCGGAACCAACTTCGCCAAAGGAATCGACCCATCGGCGGAATTGTTCATGGGCAGAACGACGAATTTCGCAGTTTGTTTGCTTTTACCGGCTGGCAAGTTCCGACGTTGATGATTGATAAAAATCGGGTGTTGGTTGCGCCGCCGGATGATCCGGCGTTGTATTGTCTTGATCTTTTGACCGGAAAATTACTTTGGCAGAAAAAGGAATTGCAGCGGAAACATGCTTTGTATATTGCCTGCATCCGAAACGGAACGGCTTATGCCGTAACCCCCAATTCCATGTTTGCATTTAAAATGGAATCGGGCGAACCGGTTTGGAACTTTTCCCTGAACACCGCTTCGCAATCCGCAAAACAATCCGGCACGGAATTTGTACATTCCGAAATTACAAATTCGGAAACCGCCTCCCAAACCGCTTCCGAAACCAAACCCGATGTTTGTTTTCCGCATTCGCTTAAACCCAACGGAATCGGTATTCACAGCGGCAATCAGTATTTTCTGCCGTTTACGGACGGATATTTGGGGATTGTTGATTTGGATCGGGGAACGATGGATTTGATATCCCCGCAACATCTTTCGCAAACGCCTTCGTCAATCGCCGAATTAAAAGCAGAGTTAAAAAAGGACAACGAATCCGCTTCCGATGCCGGTTCCGGTGCCGGTGCCAGTGCCGGTTTTCAGGCGGCGGAATCCTTTGTGCCGCACGACGGCAACTTTTATTTATCTTTATTTTCGACTCAACAGGAAATGAATGATCCTGTTTACGATTCGCTGCTGCGTCAGGAGATAACACTCGGCAATTTGATTGGTTTACGGGGGCGGTTTTTTTCGCAAACTCCGAACCGGCTTATTTGTTTTGATCAGTGGGAACCTTTGAAAGAAAATGCGTCAAACCGGCTTAAAACAAACCCGAATGATTCCGAAGGATTATTGCATCTTGGGCGAATTTGCCGCGCCGAAGGCAATACCGCAGAAGCAATTGCGTTGTTCCGCCGTTCCCTGCAATCCCAATATTCGGAATATGCGGCGGATTGTTTGCGGAAAACTCTTCTGAATGCGATTCGAAACGACTATTCGACATGGTCTTCCGCCGGAGCGGAATTGGAATCCTTAGCGGAATTTCCCGAAGAACTCGGCGAAATTCTGTTTGTTCGGTTTCAGGGCGCATTGCAAAACGAAAAGACGGACGAATTGACCGATTTGCTTCAAAAAGTTTTTTATCTTGAGATCGGACAATCGGTTCAAGTTCCGGTCAATCCCGAACTCTCATCGCAACTCCATTGCGTTTTGGGAAAAATCCTGACACAAACCTTGCAGAAAAATAAAAATCCCGAACTCACAAAGACGATCAACCGTGTTGCCGAATCAATTTTTAAGCAGTTGTCCGACAAACAAGACTTGCCGCCGTTTTTTACAAAACCGAAATGGAATGAAAATTCCCAACTTGCGAAAAATCAAATTCTGCTGCGTCCATGGTGGGAGCAGGAATCGATGTTGTTGTTTTCCGAGTTGCGGCGTTGGCAAATTTTTACGGAGTTGTTTCAACATTTGCCCATTGCCGGACAAGCCGAAAAGAATTTGCGGGAACATTATGAGCGGCATCATTTTTTCACGGCATTGGAATCGGCGTGGAATTTTCCGGTGGAATGGTTTCTTCCGGCGCAATTTTTTGAACCGAGCAAGCCGGACTCCGCCGCAAATTCTCCTGCCGTTCCCAATTCCGCATCACCGGCAATACCGGCGGCTTTACAGACATCAACTCCGCAGGCAACAACTCCACAGACAGCAACTCCGCAGGCGTCAAGTTTGCAGGCATCGAAGTTTGATTTTGAAAAAACGCAATATCTTGCGGCGCTTTTGGAATCGCAGGGGAATATTGCCGATGCGGTTTATTATTACCGGATTCTCGACAAACATTTTAAGGAACATTCCAAAGAACAAGGGCGGAAACCGGAACAGAATATTTCGGCAAACACTGCGGCAAATACTGCGGCAAACACTGCGGTAAATACTGCGGCAAATACTGCGGCAAATAGTTTGGAAAATATTTTGCAAAAACCCAAGTTCAAAGAATTTTACGAGCGGGAAGTAGTTTCGGCGAATTGGCGTGGGGGGGATGTTTTGATTGAAGACGATCCCGATGCACAAAGCGGTGTTTTGTCGGACGAATATTCTCACGGAGGAGTGGGCGTTATTCCCCGGATTCTTCGGGCAACACAGCAGCGTAACCGTTTTGCGGCGAATCAGCAATATGCTTTACCGTTTTTAAGTTCTTATGAACCGTTCCTTTCGCCGTACAGTTATTCATTGGAAACGGCTCAACCGGACGTTTTTCTTGTTTGTTATGATCGTTCCGGCGAAGAGCGATGGCGGGTTTGTCTTTCGGAAATTTATCCCGACATGATGGATTACGGTTTTTTCAATGAAAATTCCAGTCATTATTCTTTTGGATTTTCCGATTTGACTGTTTATCTGAAAGGCTGCAATCATTTGCTTATTCTGGTTCGGGAAAATGAAATGATTGCGTTTGACACATTCCGCTGCAATTCGGCGGACGCTCCGAAAATTCTTTGGACGAAAACGCTTTCATCTGTTCTTCCGAGCCGGCAAATATCCTCGTCGGTAACTTTGGGGAATTTTCAGATGTTTACATCGCAACCGGATCGGGGTTTTCCGAAGGAATCGTTGTTTGTTTCGCCGCGGGTGGTTTGTTATCGGAATGCCGACTATGTTTACGGGCTGAACCCGATGACCGGTCAAACACTTTGGACACGCAAAATTTTACCGGCGGCGTGTTCGATTTTGGGGGATCGGGAAAATTTGTTTTTAGTTTTTCCCGACAGCCGCCAAGTTATTGCGGTTGATCCGTTGATCGGGCAGGAATTGGCGTCGGGAGCAATTCCGCATGGAGGAATTCTTGCGTTTGAAACCAATCTTATTTTTTTGAAATATGTGTCTCCGCCGCCCGGAACACGAACCCATTCCGCCTACAACGGTTTCCAACTTTATTTGTGTGATCTTCGCGAATTATTTCAAAAACGCCGCCGTGCGTTAATTTTTACGGACGACACGGAATCGGGCGTGATTCCGTCAATTCCGACGTATCCGGTTGGCGATGGTCTTTCCAACGAATCGATGGTACGATCCGTTCATTTCGGCAGATTTTTAGCGTTTGTTTCGTGGACGTCGAAGACATTGCGGATTTACGATCTTCAAACCAAAAGGGATATATTCGGTTTGGTCAACGATTGGGGGGTACGGGCAGGAGCGGTGCTTCCCGAAATGAAGCTTCGCGGACAAGCCCGGCGGCATGATTGTGATTTTGATGTGGAAATGTTTGGGGATCGGTTTCTGGTTTATTTTACGGAATCGGGGGAAATCAATCTTCGTTCGTCGGATGAAAAGGAGGACGGTATTGTTTTTAAAAGGCGGCGTAGTCCGGTTGTCAATATTCATGCGCGTCCGGTTGGCACGGGTTCGATGATGTTGTACGATGTTGACGGCAAGCAATGTTGGGGTCAACCGGCTCGGATTGAAGATTGGTATCGTCTTCTTCGGGTTCCGCCGAATGCGCCGGTTATATTGTTTGCGGTTATGTTCAATGACGATGTTGTCGGGCAACCCACGATTTCTTCGACGGCGTTGCTTGGAATTGATAAACGAACCGGCAAAACACGTTTTCGGGTATTGATTCCGCCGTTGCAACGTCCATTGCTTCAGGGGTTTCGGATAACTGTTGATTCAAACGATCAAAGGATTTCTTTCCTTGCTCCGGGTCGGGCGGTGCATGCGAAATTTACGGATCAAGCCAAAACACCGCCGCCGAAAAACAAAACAACCGTTTTGCCGTTAAGCAAACCGTTGAATGAGTTTTGGGAAATATTTCAATGAGTGCAATCAATTTTATTAATATTTCTGTGGAATTTTTTGATCGGGTGAGAATTTCGGCAAAAAAACTCATATTCGAGTCAATTTTTGAGGCAACTGCGCCGCGCGTTCAGGCGAATGCGCCGCGCATTCAGGCGAATATGCCGCGCGTTCAGGCGAATGCGTCGCGCGTGGGCACAAACGCGTCACGCGTGGGCTCAAACGCGTCACGCGTGGGCACAAACGCGCCGCGCGTGGGCACAAACGCGTCACGCGTGGGCACAAACGCGTCACGCGTGGGCACAAACGCGTCACGCGTGGGCACAAACGCGTCACGCGTGGGCACAAACGCGTCACGCGTGGGCACAAACGCGTCAC
>JAITQV010000498.1 GCA_031288765.1 Planctomycetaceae bacterium | reverse complement strand
GGTCGAAAAACCTCCTTCGGAGGTCTCCGAAACTACTTTTCCGGTCGAAAAACCTCTTTCGGAGGTCTCCGAAACTACTTTTCCGGTCGAAAAACCTCCTTCGGAGGTCTCCGAAACTACTTTTCCGGTCGAAAAACCTCCTTCGGAGGTCTCCGAAACTATTTTTCCAGTCGAAAAACTCCTTTCGGAATACCCCGACGCCGTTTTGGGGCAGTCAAAAAGTTTGTAATCAAGAGGTAGGCAACCCTTCGCCGAAGGGTTGCTTGCCGATAGGCAACCGAAACAACCAACCTTGTACAAATTCATTGTCGGCTAACACCGACGCAACCATTGGGTGAAAACCCTTCGGCGAGCGGTTACCTACCTTGAATAGTTAATAGTAAAACCACAAGCGGAATTATTGTCGTTATGGCAGAAAATCCGCTTGCGAACTATTCACTATCAACTATCAACTAATATGTTGCCCTACGGGAAAAATAAAATTGACTTCAAGACCTTCCTATTTTCCAATGTTCTGATAAAATACACAAACTTTTTTCCGTATTAAACCGTTAAACCGTTTATGAAAACAGCCCGTTTTTTGAGTATTCAGAACTATGAGCAATCCGTCCGACGAAATCCCAAAACAGTATAACCCCAACACCGCTCAAGAAAAATGGACGGCTTTTTGGGATAAGAAAAACCTCTTTCACAGCCAACCCAATCCCAATAAAAAACCGTTTTGTGTGGTAATTCCCCCGCCCAATGTAACAGGCGCTCTTCACATGGGACACGCCCTAAATAATACTCTTCAGGATATTACCGTCCGAATGAAACGGATGCAAGGTTTTGAAACGCTCTGGATTCCCGGCGTCGATCACGCCGGAATCGCAACACAAGCGGTCGTGGAACGCCGCCTCTTCGAAGAAGAAAAACTCACCCGGCATGACATCGGACGAAACGCCCTCATTCAACGAATTTGGAATTGGAAAGAACAATACCAAACCCGAATTATCAGCCAACTTAAAAGTATGGGGTGTTCCTGCGATTGGAACCGGACTCGTTTCACGTTGGACGAAATGTGCGCTAAAGCGGTTCGGTATTTTTTCTTCAAACTTTTTGAGCAAAAATTGATCTATCGCGGTAAACGCCTCGTCAATTGGGATACGCTTCTTCAAACCGCCGTTAGCGACGACGAAGTTTTTCATGAAACGGTTACAGGGAATTTTTGGTATATTAAATATCCCGTCATCGAACCGAAACCGAATGAACCGGAATATATTGTCGTTGCAACAACCCGCCCGGAAACAATGCTCGGCGATACCGCCGTTGCAGTTCACCCCGATCCGGAATCGGCTCTCAATAAAGTAATCAATGACCTGAAAAAACGTCTTGACACTGTTCCCGAAAAAGAAAAAAACGATCTCCAAAAAGAACTCAATGAAACCGAAAACCGTTTGCGTTCCTCCGGTAACAACATCGGTAACAACAATAGCGTTCTCGAACATTTGAAAACATTGGCTCGCATGGCTGCCGAAGGACGTCATGTCATGCTTCCGCTCGCCGACAAACCAATTCCCTTGATCACCGATGTTTGGGCAAAACCCGAAAAAGGTACAGGCTGCGTTAAAATCACGCCGGCACATGACCCCAATGATTACGAAGTTGGTAAACGGCAGGAATTACCGGTAATCAATATTTTGAACAAAAACGGAACCTTAAACGAAAACGCCGGAAAATATGCCGGTTTGACCGTTAAAAAAGCACGAGAAAAAGTTGTTGCCGATCTTGAAGAGAGGGGGATGTTGGTTTCGGTCGAAGAACGAATTATCGAACTGGCTCACAGCGACCGTTCCAAAACACCCATCGAACCCTTTCTCAATGATCAATGGTTCGTCAAAATGGACGAACTCGCACAAAACGCCATCGATACCGTCAACAACGGCGAAGTCAAAATTATTCCCGAACGTTATAAAAAAGGTTACATTGATTGGCTCAGCGAAAAACGGGATTGGCCCATCGGCAGGCAACTTTGGTGGGGACACCGGATTCCGATTTGGTATTGTTACGGCGCAACAGAAAAGGAAATCGAAACAGCGTTTGCCGGACGTAAAGATATTTCATGGCAATGGGATTCGGAAAACAATGTTTGGTGGATTTGCAGTCAAACAGAAGATCTTGCCGAAGATGCCGTACCGGGTTATAAAATCGTACAGGAAGACGATGTTCTTGACACGTGGTTTTCCAGTGCGTTGTGGCCCCACTCAACACTTGGTTGGCCCGAACAAACGCCGGAACTCAATTATTATTATCCGACCGGCGTTCTGATAACAAACCGCGACATTTTAACACTTTGGGTTGCCCGAATGGTTTTAGCGGGAAAATTCAATACCGGAAAAAAACCGTTTCACGAAGTTTTCATTCACCCGAAAATTCTCGATAAATATGGGGAGGGGATGTCGAAATCAAAAGGCAACGGAATTGATCCGATTTCGGTGATTGCCAAGTTTGGTGCGGATGCGTTACGGTTTGCGTTGGCATATTTGGCAACGGAAAATCAGGATATTCGGTTGACGCTTGATTTTGAGTGTCCGTATTGCGGAACCCTTGTTGAGCAAACGAAAAAGAACCGAACACAGCCGAAAATTATTTGTCCGAAATGCGGTGTGCCGTTCCGAACACAGTGGGCGGAAACAGAATCAGATAAAATGTTGACGGAGGGTCCCATGATTGGGGAACGTTTTGAGGTTGCCCGGAATTTCTGCAACAAACTCTGGAACGCCGCAAGATTTGTGTTGTTGAGCCTGCAAGAACCGCAAACAGAACTCAGTGAAACCGATAAACGGAAAATTCATACCGAAGTTTATTTTCTTGAAGACCGGTGGATATTAAGCCGTCTTGCAACGGTAACGAAAAATGTTACCGAATCGCTCGAAAATTATTGTTATGCCGATGCGATGCGGTTTCTATATGATTTTGCGTGGGATGAATTTTGTTCGTTTTATGTTGAGATGGTCAAGTCCCGTCTTGTCGATGAAACACGGAAAACACAAGCCCAAACGTTGTTGATTTATGTTTTGAATACGTTGCTTCGGTTGTTGCATCCGGTTGTTCCGTTTGTTACGGAGGAAATCTGGCAACGGTTGCGTTTATTCGGCAATGAACTTGCCGACAATAAACTTACGAACAATAAATTTGCTGAAAATGAATTTACTGAAAGTATTGCGGTTGCTCCGTGGCCTGTTGCCGATGAATCGGCGGTTGATACGGAAATTGAGAACCGGTTTAGGATTTTTCAGGAATTATTGCGGGCGGTTCGGGAAGTTCGGGCGAGTCGCAATGTCCCGCCGAAAACGGAAATCACGTTTTCCGTTCGTTGCAACACCTCAACCGCAACTTTATTGAAACCGATGGAACCTTATTTTTTATCTATGGCAAAAGCGAAAGCAACCGGGTGGGGGGAGGCGATTAAGGCTTCGGAGTTATCTTCAACGGTTCCGCTTGCCGGAATGGATGTTTATGTTGATCTTTCGGATTTGATTGATGTTACGGCGGAAAAGGCAAAGTTGGAAAAGGAAATTGCCAGGCTTGACGGTTTTATTAAGTCGAAAGAATCAAAATTGAGTGGTGATTTTGTCCGCAAAGCGCCGGCAACTGTTGTTGAAAAGGAGCGGCAATTGTTGACCGAATTACAAGAACAACGGCAATCGGCAACAGAAGCGTTAAGAAAATTAAAAACAGTCGTTCATGGTTAAACGTGTTTTTTATTATATTTATTTGGGTCATCTGCCCTGAAAATAGGGCTGAAAATCTATTAGTCAGTACAATAGCGTAGAACAACGCCCTATGAATTAGGATACAATAATAAACACAAGCCCTGAAAGGGCGTAATCCCCATGAATCCTGTATTGTATTTTTAAATGATTACGCCCCGTTGAGACTTTCGTTTTGCGGTGTTTCTGCTTCGTAGGGTGTTGCCTTACGTTGCTGATGAAGGACTTTCAGCCCTATTTTGGGGACAAAAGACGAAACAGATACATTGTAGTTCTACAATTCCTGTTTATTCCAGCGGCGGACGCAGCCAATTCAAAAAATCCAACGGAATATTTCGCGCGGCAAAGAAAATACAAATAATAAAAAAAATCCCCCAATAAACAGAGACTTCAAAAGGTAATTGCACGGTTTTTTGCCGGTAAAATTCATACAACCTCTTGCCGAATAAAAATATCACAACAGGAAACAGCAACATGGCAAGCGGTTGATAACGAAAAGCGGTTGTGATATGACCGTGCAAAAGATAATGGATTGCGCGAAGTGTTCCGCAACCGGGGCAATATAAACCCAATAGAAAATGAAAAGGACAGGGCGGAATCATTCGGTATTCCGAAGGATGTTTCAAATAAAGAACTGTCAATACCGCTCCCGAAAGGAGTGTTATGATTACGTAAAGCCGGTATTCGTTAAAATCTGGTCTCATACTTTAAACCATAACCGGTAAATTATTTTTCAAAGAAACTCCGCCGAAAATGTCTTCGTAAGTGTAACTCAAAGCCGCCCACCAAAACGGCAAAACAAAGAGAATTCCCACATAACTAAACATACCCAAGAGGAGAAATACATTCAACAATACCAATATTCGAGGAAGACAAATAACACGCCTACTAATTTCCATTGCATTCCAAAATTGAAGGTTGTAGTCGACAATTAGATGGAATGTAAAAAGCCACGACACAGCAAGACAAGTTACAGGAATACAAAAAACGAAACCGATCAAAATAAGCAAAAGACAGACGAAGGCGTCAATGCCGCCTAAAGTGTTGGCAAGGATAATATATATTCCAAAAACTCCGGCTAAAATATACAAGGCAACAACAGTAATTTGTACAAGACCTGCCAGAATTAGTTGCAAAGTCTGCCGTCGAAAACCCACAAAGATATCTCCCAATTTTCGATGTTGATTCCGAATTTTTCCCAAGTAATAATAGGACACACCACCCAGTATGATGAACCCGATGACAGGAATACTCATACAAAGCGTGGCAACAAGTGTTGTTATAAAAAATGTCCAATAATCGGAACAAACCAATGTCCATGAACGGGAAAGGCAACTCGAAATAGAATTACATTTTTGAGTCCGTAGCACTTCTTCAACAAAAACACGGACATCAACACGATTAGAATTACTAACATCCGGTTTTACCCGTGTACCGCACTGCGGACAATATATTGCCTGATCCGGTAAAACATTTCCGCAATGAGAGCAATTCATTGTTTCCTTCGAAAATTGTTGACGAACATGCTTTTGCTGTTTTTTCCGGTGTTAAACAGCATTGTTTCGATATTCTAGCCTCTCCTCCAAAAAATACAATAGGGAGGAAAATTCCTTTTTGTAGAGAGTATCTATCCAGAAGTTTGCCAACAAAAGGTAGGCGACCTTTCGCCGAAGGGTCGCTTGCCGATAGGCAATCAAAACATCCAACATTGTACAAATTCACTGTCGGCAAGCCGACAACGCAACCGCTACGGCAAGCGGTTGCCTACCTTGCGAACATGGGTACGAATCGCCGGATAAAAATTATTGCGGCGGATTGTTTGGTTGTCGTGTATTGCCGTTATTTAGGCAATTTGAATTGTTCGGGCTTTTCCCGTAACACCCGCCGTAACCAACCCTCAGGATAAGGATCACCTTCTTTGGGATATTGACCGTCTTTGCCCCGAATATAGCCGTCGTTGAATTTGGTAAGAATTTCGGCGGCAAGTTTTTTCCACCGGACAGCCGTCCGCTCGGCTTGCGCAACACTGTAATCGGTTAAAAACATTTGAGCAAGTTCTTTATTGGTTTGGCAGAGTTCGGCGGCGGTTTTTTCGACGGCAGGCTGCAAGGCGAAGAATTTTGTTTCCAACTCTTTTTGGACGGCGATAATTTCGGGGGCGATTCTTGAATATTTGAGGTTGGCGTAGTTAGCGGTGAGGTTGAAGACCCACCAGGCGTCGTCCCACGAAAATTGCCGGATCGAACCGGCGGCAAACGACGGCGGAACCTCTGTAATCCCGCAGTACAACGGAAAATAGCAGCTCAAATAATTGTCGTCAACACCGTACCACATGACGCCGCCTGCGTGATCCGGCAGATGCGGGCGCGATTGTGTAATCATGGAAAAGCCGGTTTGTTGGGTGGAGATGGGGCGTTCCCAAGCGTATTCTTGTTCATCGCCTTCGATTTTCCAATACAAGGGGCGCCAACGGCGCGGCAAACCGTATTCACCGGCATCGATTCCTTGCGTCATATCGAACTCGGTGCCTTCGAAGTGGTCGCGCATGAGGGCGATGACATCGGCAACAGCGAGTTTTTTATCCGGTTTGATTGACCAGGGGTAGGGTTTTGTGTTGGGGTTGCCTCGGTGGTAGTCGGGCGGGAAGTTTTGGGAAGGGGCGGCGCGGCGGAAAACACTCCAGACACGGCTTTCGCAAACTCTTTTGGATTTGGCGTCGATAGCGCCGTAAACTTCGTCGAACCGGAATTTTTTTCCTTCGGCGGGGTTGAACCATCCTTTTTCGATGGCATGACTTTTAATATTATCGGAAAAGAGGCAATTATTGGGGTTTGGGGAATCGGGGATTTCGCCGATACGGGCTTGGTTGGCGTGGACGGAGATTTCGCCGTCGGGGACTTTTTGGGCGATCCAGACGGCGCCTTTTCCGTTTTGACCGGTTCCGACGATTTCAAAAACCCATGCTTCATTTTTATCGGCGATGGAGACGGATTCACCTTCATCGTTGTAGCCGTATTCTTCAACAAGTTGGACGATTACGGCGATGGCTTCTTGGGCGGTTTTGGAGCGTTGGAGGGCGAGGGTGATCATCATTGGGTAATTGACGAGGGCTTGCGGGTTTACGGATTCTTCGCGACCGCCGAAGGTGGTTTCGGCAACAGCAACCTGAAATTCGTTGATACAACCTTGCCGTGTCCAGAACCCGCCGTGCCCTTCGTCCCAAACAACACCGAGAACTTGAAATGTTTGGGCGGTTTGTTTAATTTTTCCGGCGGGACGATCTTTTGTTGCCGGAACATCGATAACGGCATTGTCGGGGAAAATTGTTGGCGGGAGGATTTCGAGGCGCGGGTAAAAACCTGCCGAATCTGCCGTGTAGGTAATCATGACGGAATTATCGGCGGATGCGCCTTTGGTAACAAGGATATTGGTGCAGGCGGCTGCCGTGCCGGCGCTTAAAACAACCAAAAGAAAAACGCTAATACAAAAGATTTTCATAATTATTGAGGCGGCGAATCGGATTCGCCGGTTAACAGGGTTCTTGGCGCGTGTGCCGGAGTTCTTGGCACATGTGCCGGAGTCCTTGGCACGTGTGCCGGAGTTCTTGGCACATGTGCCGGAGTCTTTGGCACATGTGCCGGAGTCCTTGGCACATGTGCCGGAGTTCTTGGCACATGTGCCGGAGTCCTTGGCACATGTGCCGGAAGTCTTGGCACATGTGCCGGAGTTCTTGGCACATGTGCCGGAGTTCTTGGCGAACACGCCAACCCCCTTTGAAATCCCCCTAGAATATTGGGCGGAATCACCGGAATACAACTTAATTCCGTCCTGTCTTCTGTAAGTTGCAACACCGGTAATGTGTTCGGTTTTAATGATTTTGGGGAATCGGATTTTTTGCCGGAATTTATGCCCGGTCAAAAAATCACGCCGGAATATTACCGGATGAACAAATCCGATTCGCCCAAGTCCCCCCCCGCAAAGAAATTAGATCAATACGTATAAAAACATACGCCCCATTTTTTCGGCGGTTTGCGGTAAGGCGGTTTAGGCGACATAGATTCGGTTGATCAAATCGGCGTCCCCAATAATTCTTAACACCGCCTCCTGTGCCAATTGTTTGGTATAAAAAGTATTGCAATAGCCGGTTAACACCCATTTGCCGTTTTCGAAGAAGATATTCATTTCCTGAACACCGGGGTTGGTGTCCCGTTTAATGGTACGGAAAATTTGCCGAACCAATTCCGGTATATCCGTTGTTTTAGAAGCGGCGGAATGAGGCGGGAATTTTTCCGATCCTGTTGAAAGATTGGGTTTTGACGAAACCGGCATGATAAATCCTTTCGTAACAATAGCAGTTAAGTTTCTGCCATTGATTGGTTTGAAATTATTTCCTGCCGCAACAACACGGCAATAAAATTTACAAAGAGTTTAAGAGGGATTCTCAATGCGGAACATCTCAGATCATTTGTTTTGTGAGGACAACGGCTGATTGGATATTCATTCAATCATGGGTATTTTAGGCGGCATAAAATTAGGAGTCAAGTGCCCTTTCCAAATTTATCCGAAAAATTCCGTAATAATAACACCGGCAGCCGCACGCCGGCGGATTGTTTACGGACGGAAACCGAAACGGTTTTGGGAAAAGCCGGAACCGCTGTTGAAAAATATTCGGAAATAGCAATAATTTACGTAATTCCGGTGTACACGCCGGTACAATATATGTTAAACTAATTACAAATATCCTGCTACGTTTGAAAGGAATTTTTGTTTTATGAAACGGTCGGTATTTTTGATGATTACATTGGGTGTTACGATTTA
>JAITQV010000463.1 GCA_031288765.1 Planctomycetaceae bacterium | reverse complement strand
AAATTATAAACAATACCAAACATTAAAAAATAAATATTAACACGACGTTGATAAATATTAACATGTTGGCGGTAGAGTTTGTCGCGTGTTCGCCCAATATTCCGAAAATCCAAAGTCCCCAAAATTGAAATCCGTAAATCACCAACTCTTATATCCATAAAATAATTCGTAAATAAACGAAAATTTTGCAAAAAAATTCCACCTCCCCCGTTTTTTCGCTTTTTACTATGCTATAATTTAATAATTGAAGGTGTGGAGTATTCCCTCCCGCCGTCAATAATTAAGAATAAATTGTTAGCGGTGGACGGCAAAAAATGTTCTTTTGCGGTTTCATTGGAATAATCCCTTCCTAAAAAAGAAACAACAACACCGTATTAACCCTTAAATACAACCGAAAAAATAACCGGTTGCCGTTTTTAACACCAAGTAAACAGTCCGAGGTCAAAAATGCTTTCCAATATGAAAATTGGTAAAAAATTGTTTGTGGGTTTTGGCTTGTCAATCATTTTACTCCTTATAGTTGGCGGCGTCGGCTACATCGCCCTCCAAAAAATCAACACGGAAACCTCGTCTTTGCTTCAACAAATTAAAGTGTTTTCGCTGTCGAATACAATGATTGTCAACTCTTACGAGGCTCAACTCGCCTCCGATAAACATTCCTTGACAAAAGATTCGACATACCACGGCGACATGGTCAAATATGTGAACCTTGTTACCCAAGCCGGCACGGAACTTCAGGGTCTCAAACAAGATCAGAAAACAAATGATAACGCTGTTAATATTGCCGATTACGCAAAGACTTACGAAAATCTGGATCAACAATATGCCGATATTCTCGTCAAAATCCGCGACATCAAAAGCAAACGGAATACCTCTTACCGTCTTGTGGAAAGCTCATTGACAGAATTGGAAAACCAACTTAAAAAGAATTTTACGGAATCAACAGACAACACCAATGAAGATTCCCCCAAAATAACCAAAGAGGAACAGTTGGAAGCGGTTTTATTGCCGTTGTCCATACTTGATGATTTGCAACAGGTTCGTATCAACACACGTAACTACGAAATGACTATCGATCCGAAAGCCCTCGAACAAATTAAAAATACGATAATCGCCTTGTTAGAGACCGTTTTCAAGAAAAGTGACCAACTAAAAGAAAAACTTACAACAAACGAAACCGAACTCAAACTCCTAAATACCAGTGTTGATGCCTTGAAAACCTGGCAGACATTGAACAATGAGTGTATTGCCGAACTAAAAAATCTGGATACCAACCAAAAAAATCAAAATCAAACCGGTGAAGCGATTACACCGGTGATTATGGATATTATTGCCGGTGTTCAAAAGAATGTCGATGAAACTTCCCAAAGCATGGAAAACTTAGTCGCAACCGTATCAATTGTTATTGTCATAGTTAGTCTTTTTGCGGTGGCGGTCGGTATTACCGCCGCATTTGTGTTGACGAAAAACATCGTAACCGGTTTGGGAGTTACCGTCAAAGCAATGACCCGAATCGCTCGGGACGGCGACCTTGCCGTCGAAATACCCGCAGAATTTATGAGACGCAAAGACGAAATCGGCAATGTAACCAACGCGTTGCAGGCAATTGTGAAAGAATTTCAAAATGTCGAAAATCTTGCGAAGGAACTTGCGGAGGGAAATTGGCTTTGTACGGTGAAAGTTCGCGGCGATTTGGACGTAATGAATATTCATTTGAACACAATGCTTAATCAAGTCAATACCGCTCTGAGTAATACTGCCGAAGCGGTGGAACAGGTTGCAACGGGAGCCTCGCAGGTTGCCGCCGCCAGCGAAAGCCTTTCGCAAGGCGCCACCGAATCCGCCGCAAGTATCGAAGAAATCACCGCCTCCATGGGCGAAATCGGCGGGCAAACAAATAACAACGCCCAAAATGCAGGCGAAGCAAATAAACTCGCCAAAGCCGCCAATGATTCCGCCGCCATTGGTAAAGATATGATGAAGAAAATGATCGAATCAATGGCTTTGATTACAAAAAATTCTCAGGATGTTCAAAAAGTGGTCAAGGTGATTGATGATATTTCGTTTCAGACAAACCTGCTCGCTCTTAACGCCGCTGTGGAAGCCGCACGGGCGGGAGTTCACGGCAAGGGGTTTGCGGTTGTTGCGGAAGAAGTGCGGAATCTTGCGTCGCGAAGCGCCAAAGCCGCAGCCGAAACAACGCAAATGATTGAAAACAACAGCAAACAAATCAATGAAGGTGCCGAAATCGCAACTCAAACCGCTGAAATGTTGGACGGAATTGTGGAACAATCACAAAAAGTGGCAACGTTAGTGGGGGAGATTGCTCAGGCAAGCGGTGAACAAGCCCAAGGAATTTCGCAGGTCTCCCAAGGATTACATCAGATTGACGCCGTTACGCAGCAAAATACCGCAAACGCCGAAGAAACCGCCAGTGTTTCCAATGAAATGAGCAGTCAGGCGAATCAACTTCAAAAATTAGTCGGTCAATTCCAAATCCGTAAATCGGCGGCATCACGAAATCAAGATTCGGTTTCTGCTTCCAAACCCGCACCTGTTGCCGGTTTCAAACCAACTTCCGTAATAAAATCCGGTACTCCCAAACCAACCGCCCCAAAACCAATCACTTCTCCCCAATCAGCCAACACTCATTCTAAACCAATCAACAAACCGGCAACTGTTGTTTCAACTCCGGTTTCTACTTCTCCAAGTGTCGAGGTTGATGATGAACATTGGGGCGGTGGCGGTGGCGGCGAAATTAAGATTGATCTTGATGATAAATCATTCGGCAAATATTGAACCGGCAACAATGTTGTAGATACAAAGGAAGTTCTAAAACCTCCGTATCTATTCAGTCCTTTGTTTTCATGAATCTTAACCCCACAAGGTAGGGTGTTCAAAAGGACTATTTTTTTATGGTTCTCCAAATACACAACACTGTAATTATAAACACTTTTAATATCATCATTTACGAATATTTATAATTACAACGTTGTTGTTTTTTAA
>JAITQV010000399.1 GCA_031288765.1 Planctomycetaceae bacterium | reverse complement strand
AATCCGCCCTTTTACCATAAATTTTTGCCCTTATCCTGTATAAAGACAACCATAAACGACCATTTTATACTCTTTTGCCAAAAAAACAACCCCCAATGCCATAAACATACGTATGTATGTCTTAAACATACGTATGTATGGCTTAAACATACGTATGTTATACTAGACCTTTTCGCTAACTTGCAAATATGGTATCTATTCAGTTATTTATCCGAAACTAGGGCTGAAAGCCCTTCATCAGTAGCGTAGGGCAACGCCCTACGAAGAGGAATACAAATAAATTTAAGCCCTGAAAGGGCATAATCCCCAAAAATCCTAACATCGTATTTTTTAAATGATTACGCCCCGTTGGGGCTTTAATTTCGTTGTGTTTCTTTTTCGTAGGGCGTTGCCCTACGCTACTGATGAAGGGCTTTCAGCCCTAGTTGCGGGATAGCGGACTGAATAGATAATCACTACAGTATCTGTCCTATTATTTATCCTGAAAATAAGACGGAAAACCCTGTTTTCGGAATAGATCACTGACTAAATACGCCGCCCAAATTCATTCCGTAAAACTTCCGTTCCAGCCAAGCTTGGTACGCAACGCCTTGTAATAACAAAAACCCGGAATATCCAACGTGTTGAATGTTTGCACGGCACGGCATACCCGCACCATGTCACAAGGATTAATCCGTGCCGGCTCCATCCCGTCAAGAATCAAAACCGCATTCTGGTGCACCCGAAATTCAAATTGCCGATCCGGCGAATCCACCAACGGACGATTGCTCAATGTGTGCGGACAAATCGGCGAAATAACCACCGCATCAATATCCTTCCGAAGTATCGGTCCCCCCGTCGAAAGATTGCGGGCAGTCGAACCCACCGGCGTACACAAAATCAGCCCGTCCGACCGGTACGTCGTTACCAAATCTCCGTCAATATACATCTCCACACTAATCAAACGCGACGGCGTGTCCCCATGAATCACCACCTCATTAAGCGCCAACCGTGTTTCCGCCGGTTGAGAAGGAAAATCGCCCCCGCCGCGAAATAATTGACACTCCAAAAGCAAATGATGAATCACCGGTAATCGCAATAAACCCGAACTGTCCAAAAGCGGAACCAAATCGTCTATCCGAATCGTAGAAAGAAAACTCAACGTCCCAAGATGAACCGTAAGAAGCGGCGCCGGATTCGCCCCCATCTGGTTGACCGCCCGAAGAATCGAACCGTCCCCGCCAAATACAATCACCATATCCGCCGCCAACCCGGAAAAATCTTCCCGCCCGCTCCAATCTTCCGCAATCACCGTTACACGACGCTCTATCTCCGACCGAATCTCCGAAACCGCCTCATATACCCCTTGTTTTGTACCGTTACCAAGCAAAATAACCCGCATCATTCCAAAAAATCCTCCAAAAAAAATTTACATAACCAAAATGACACAACCAATTATGAATAAATCACACATTTTCCGCCGGAATATTCGCAAAAAAACGTTTCATTCGGCAGTGCGTATCGGCAATGAGTATAGGTCAATACAATTAATTTTCAAGACGGCTAATTTTTCAAGACGGCAATTCAAAAGAACCCCCAATAAATAATTGTATAAACAATTATTTATTTTTATTTTCTGTTTTTGCCGGAATTGGTTGTATTTGTTCGGGTATTGTGTTATCATTGGCTCTCGATTTATCCTCAACTATTTTTATTAACCACAGAATACGCAAAACACACGGAACTTAGTAAATTGATAAGATCACAAGTTTATTTTTTAAGGATACAAAATGAATACAATAACAAAAAAAACTTTTTATGTCCTAATAAATAAACGAACCTTGAAACTGTATGTAAACCTTTCGTTTTAACCCGTTTTATCTTTAACCCACAATAATATTATGAAAAAATCAATTTGTTTCACGGCGTTTGTTTGTACTTTAACGCTGTATTTTGTTTCAACGGCTGCCGCCGATAATGAACTCTTTCCTTTTGTGATTTCTTTCGACGCACCCAAGAATATCACAAACATCTCCCATCAACTCGATGTTCCCGCCGGAAAACACGGATTTGTTCGGGTTCAGGACGGACATTTCGTTACGGACAAAGGACGTATTCAATTTTGGGGAACAAATACCTGCTTCGCCGCAAACTTCCTCGATCACGCCGCCGCTGACCGAATGGCTGACCGTTTGGCGCGTTTCGGAATTAACTGCGTCCGGCTTCATCACATGGATTCCCACGATATTTGGGGCGGCTCCAACGCCAAAACAAAATTGGAATTTGATAAAGCACAACTCGATAAACTCGATTACTACATCGCCGCTTTGAAAAAAAGAGGAATTTACGTCAATATCAATCTCCACGTTTCCCGCTCTTTGGATGAACGCGACGGGTTTCCAAAAAATGTTAACCGCCCGAATCACGATAAAGGTATCGATAATTATTACCGTCCGTTTATTGATGCGAACAAAAAATACGCCCGCGATCTTTTAACACACGTTAATCCCTACACCGGAAACGCCTACAAAGATGAACCGTCCGTTGCCATGATCGAAATCAATAACGAAAATTCCATCGTTTGCATGTGGGGAGGTTGGGGCGGTCTTGATGTGATTCAAGACCCGTTTCTTGGTGATTTGCGGAAACTCTGGAACGATTGGCTCAAAACAAAATACAAAAACGATACGGAATTGCGTAAAGCGTGGAATTGCCGATCTGTTCCGTCCGGTGAGGAATTGCTCAAAAAAGCCGGTTTCGACAACGGTTATATTCCCGACGGGAAAGGCTGGAATTGGGAAACGGACGCTGTTGCCGATGCCGCCGCCGCCAACAACAACGGCATATTGCAACTGGATGTACGGAAAAAAGGAAATGTCGATTGGCATCCGCAATTAATTGCTTCAGGATTTGCCGTGAAAAAAGATCAACTTTATACGTTGGAGGTGAAGGTTAAAGCCAATCAAACCGCAACATTAAATGTCGGTCTTCGTATGAATCATGAGCCGTGGGAAGGTCTCGGTTTTGATTCGCGAATCAACCTCACAACCGATTGGCAAACAATTAAATTCGTTACAACACCGCCGACAGATGATCCAAACGCCCGAATTTCCATCGGCGGTCTTTCCGCCGGAACCGTTTATGAAATCGATTATGTTTCGTTTAAACCCGGCGGTGAAATCGGTTTGCCCAAAGACACATCGCTTGCCGCCGGTTCCGTTCCCGTCATCTGGAAAAAAGATACCGGAAACTATACGAAGGAAGCGGTTAATGATTTCTGTGACTTTTTGTTCGATATTGAAGCAAAATACTGGGACGAAATGTACCGCTTTCTAAAAGACGAAATTAAAGTCAAACAACCCGTAAGCGGAACACAATTGGAATACGGTTCCGCACACGCCCAAGCCAAAATGGATTATTGCGATATTCATGCTTATTGGAATCATCCGCATTTTCCCGGCAAGGCGTGGGACGGCAATAATTGGTATTTGCGAAACATCGCTTTGGTCAATCATCTCGATAAACAAATCCTGCCCAATCTTGCAACAAAAAGAGTTTACGGCAAACCGTTTACCGTGAGCGAATACAATCATCCTTATCCGAATCAATATGCCGCCGAAGGTTTACCTTTGCTTGCGGCGTTTGGGGCGTTTCAGGGTTGGGACGGAATATTTCCGTTCGCTTATTCTCATTCCAATAATCCCGAACCCAAAAAAGCAACAAGTTTTTTTGATACGGCAGGCAATACCGTTCAAACGGCACACATGATCGCTTGTCATGCGTTGTTCTGTGACGGTTTTAATTGGGATGCAAATAAAGATTGTATTGTTGCGCCGTTAACCGCCGAAAAAGAACGTGAAATTTTCAAACAGGATCGGCATCAATACCG
This sequence comes from Planctomycetaceae bacterium, assembly GCA_031288765.1. GTDB lineage: Bacteria > Planctomycetota > Planctomycetia > Pirellulales > Thermoguttaceae > WRKP01. The sequence goes on along the minus strand of JAITQV010000399.1, from coordinate 117 downwards.
GCTTGGATTTTCCGGTCTTGGTTTGGATATTCGAAACGCTCTAACAAATCCGGTTGCGGTTGATGTTTCCGGCAAGATCAAAGAATTGCCGAAGTTGCCGGAAATTCCGAAAGAACA
>JAITQV010000318.1 GCA_031288765.1 Planctomycetaceae bacterium | reverse complement strand
GTCAATGCAGAACTACATTGAGTTAATGCAGAACTACATTGGGCAATTGTAGAACCACAATTAGTAAATGTAGGTATTTATTCCGTGGTTTGTTGGACAATGACGAGGACAAACCTTATTTTCAACTTGATTTTTCTTACGAAACAACCTTAGTAGCATCTTTTTCGAAAAAGTTTACCGAGATTTGGAACTTTTTTTACCTATTTTACCCAGAAATTTGCCTATATTGCCTATTTTATTGAGAAAGATGTGTAGATACGTTTGACCCTAACGGACGGTGATTAGTTGATAGTGGAAATTTCACATGCGGAGTTTATTGTGAATGAACTCCGTTGTGCAAATCATCCGCACCGCTTTTTCCGTAAATATCTCTTGCAATATACAAAGAATTTTATTAATATTCAAATCCTGAAAAATTAATTTGTTACGCCGATAAGCAATACTAATAAAATCTAAATAAACTTGTTATGACGGGTTTGAGTATGACCCCCCCAAAAAAAAATCGCCGGAAAATATTCCTTGAAATTGCCGGAGTTTTCGCAATTTTTTACATCTTCGGTGCGTGGACGGTTCCCGATTCCAATGAACCGTATTATATCGGAAAAGCTATCCATTTTTGGAATCCCGATTGGATTCCCAATGATTCTTTTTTAGAAAGCAAAGATTCCCATTGGACATTTTATGCGGTTTTCGGCTGGCTGTCCCTTTTCCTCCCGCCGGACGCAATGGCATGGACAGGACGTTTTTTGACTTGGGGATTACTCGCCTGGAGTTGGCAACGACTCAGCTTCACATTGGTTCCGGTTCGCTGGGCGGCAATCCCAACCGCTTTGGCATTGGCTTACTATGTCGATTCGTTTCACGCCGCCGGCGAATGGATTCTCGGCGGAGTTGAAGGTAAATCGTTTGCGTTTCCGTTTGTCTTTTTCGGTCTCGAATCAATGTTACGGGGACGTTGGCAACGAACTTGGATTTTTCTCGGAATCGCCTCCGCGTTCCATGTTCTTGTGGGCGGTTGGGCGGTTTTGGCTACCGGTTTCGTCGGACTCATAGATTACCGCAACTTAAAACTTCCCAATCGCTTTACAATTCCCTGGGGACTCTTCGCCGGAGGACTTTTATCATTGTTCGGATTGGTTCCGGCGTTGCTGCTCGATCACGGAACCTCAACGGAAATCGTTCGAAATGCTCACCAAATTTACGTCTTCGAACGGCTGTATCACCATTTGGTTCCTTATCAATTCGTTTGGACAAACCTGATGCGTTTTGTGTTGCTGGCAATTGTCTGGATTGTGATCTGCCGCTCAAAACAATACAAAAATCAACGGCTCCGGCGTTTCGAACTTTTCATTTGGGGAACGCTAATTCTGTTCCTGATCGGAATTTCAACAGCCTACGGATTTCGAAACAACCGAGTTCTTTCTGCGGAAATTCTTCGGTTTTATTGGTTTCGGCTTTCCGATGTTTTTGTTCCGGTCGGGATTGCAATGGGAACTCTCCGGCATTTTCTAACAACTGCTCAAAAATTTCAAACACTCAAAAAACTCCAAAACAAAGGATTTAACGCCTATTTTCCGCCGATTTCCGGTTGGTTGGTTTTGTTTGGAGTTCCGTTTTGCGTTTATCTTTTTTTCGATGCGGTTATTTTCTATCAACGGATTTATTTTTCCAACGCCGCCGCCGAATCAGGGATTCCTTGGGCGTTGACATTGCTGGTATGTTGGGGATTGCTCGTATTCGCGAAAAGATTTCCGAACTGCCGAACACGTTTTGAAACGTTCAGGATTTGGGGTTTACTCGGACTTTACGCGGTAATCTTGTTCTACGCTCCGCTCGATTCCCTCAAATTACTGGGCGACGCCCGAACATACAAGGCTTATTCACGAATTGAACCGGGACATTCTTACACGGCTTATTATTGGATTGATGCCTGCCGGTGGATTGCCGATCCGAAAAATACTCCAAAAACCGCAAAATTCTGGGTTCCCCGCGAAGGAACAACTTTCAAATGGCACGCACGCCGAAGTGATATCGGAACATGGAAAAATGTTCCCCAAGATGCCGAAGGAATTGTCCGATGGCAAAAAATGATGCACGACCTTTTTTATTACCGCAATGAAAACGGACAACTCTGCGAAGACCGATCATTAACAATCCTGCTTTGGTGGAAAACAGACGAAGAAATAGAACAATTACGGCTTCAATACGGATTTGAGTATATTCTTTGTTCCGCTTACCCCGAACTATCACACCATAAAACTTTTCAGGTTGTTTACGCCAACGAACTTTACAAGGTTTATAAGATTTTGCCGCCCGACAAAGCAAAATAAGGCAATAAAGATTACCGTTTATACCGCTGGAACGGGTCATTTTGCTTATAACGACAAAAAATTAAAAAAAATTTATATTTCTTCCTGTAACCTATTGAGAAGTTTTCGATCTTTGTCTATGATATAATGATTGTAATTGGAAACGGATATTTGTTTGTTTCAAAAGACGTCCGTTACTAATTTTGTTTCATTTCTCAAAACCAAGAATTTAAGGAAACACTCACCATGAAAAAATTTCTTACCTTGAGTCTGATGACTGTTTGTCTCGGATTGTTTGCTCTCGGTTGTACACCGAAGCCTTCAACTCCGTCCGCTCCGTCAACAACTCCTTCGGCAACGGATTCAACTTCTGTTGAACAACCGTCCGCCGGAACGGAAACATCCGCCGCCGATTCATCTGCTGCGGATGCTCCCAAAACCGAAGAAAAACCTGCCGAAGCAACACCGGCACAATAAATACTTCGGTATTTGATTTTTGAAACGGTTGAGACCCGGATTGTAATAATTCGGGTCTTTTTTTATTACGGCAATACCGCTCCAATTGTTATCGTAATGCAAATAAGCATTATATCACTTTATCAATAGCGATTTCTTTTGTGTGTTCCAATGTTTCTTCGGTGCTTTTCGGATCGACTTTCGTGCAACACATAATCAATGTTTCCGCCATACCGGTCAAATCGGCTTTCCATTCGTCCGGCGAACCGTCTGCCGGCGTCATTTCAATAAATTCTTCCAGCAACAAAATTAATCGCAAAAGATGCCGGAAAATAACTCCTTCTTGTTTCTGAATGGCGCGTGAAACAACATATTTGTTGAAATCGCCCTTAAATTCAAGCAAAATTTCTCCCGCCGCCCAAACAGGATTGATCGGAACTTCAACCATAGGATATTCGTACTCAAAAAGCCGCCGCAATTTTTCCGCCAATGGAATCACATAAAACCGTTCTTCCGCCCAACCGCCAAAATGCCGCCGTTTTTCACGTTCATCTTCTTCTTCCTCTTCGGTTTTCGGAACAAGTTCGTCGGCAACAGCAAGCCCCAACGAAAGAAGCATCGAATCAAGCCGTTCCGTTGACAAAGGACCGTTCGGCAACACATCCTGTTTCGGTACACGAACACTCGGTCCAATCGACGGCGGAAGTTCCAGCAAACTTTCAAACGCTTGAATACGTTCCGCCCGATCCGCAAAACCTAAATGTTGTAATAAAAATATTCCGTAAAGCGGATTCACGCCGCGGAATTTCATTAGTTTCGGTAAATGTTCCGTCGGATACGCAAAACTAAAATCAAATTCCTTAGATTCCAAAGATTCCGGTTCCGCGATTGTTTTAATCTCTTTTTCATGATTTCCGTTCTTTTTTTCAAGTCTGATAAATCCTGCGTTGGACAATGTTAAAAGCATTTCATCAAGTTTCTTTTGACCTTCTTTAACCCATTTTTCGCTCATTAAACGACGCCCGACAATCCGGCGAATCGGTTCAATATTATGATCCAGCGAAATAATGTGCGCTAAAAGCCGCCAAGGAATTATACCGCGGCTTGCCAGTCTTCCCGGCGGCATGTCTTTGAGTTTCACAAATTGTTCTTCCGTCCAATATTGTTCGGTTGTTCGCCGCGTTGGCGCTTTTTTCTTCATCTTTTTTTTCATCTCACGAAGTTTCGGATCTTTTGTATCTTCGGGAATTTGATCGTACTTCGCCTTCCAACGCCCGATTTTCACATCGTCTTCATGAGCCAACGCAAACACAAAACCATGATCATCATATTGCGGTCTTCCCGCTCTGCCGAAAATTTGGTGTGCCGAACTTGATTCGATAAGTTTTTTCTCACCCGGTTTTCCTTTCAAAATACTCGGCAAAACAACCGATCTTGCCGGTAAATTGATTCCGGCGGCAAGCGTTTCCGTACAAACACAAATTGACAACAATTTTTGTTGAAACAAATCTTCAATAATTCGCCGATATTTCTGTAACACTCCGGCGTGATGAATTCCGACACCGCGAAGCAATAATTGTTTCAGATGCGGTCCTGCTCCTTCTTTCCAATCGTATTGCTCAAGAATTTGTGCAACATTTTTCTGCCGGTCTGCGGTTATCAAATCACGCCCGCGAACTTGATCGGCAATGTTCCAACATTCGTTCCGGTCAAAACAGAAAACCAACGCCGGCGTCATACGGGATTCTTCTTCGCCGCGAGTCATAAGTTCGAGTTGTTCCGTAAGCAGCTGATCGCCAATCCATTGATAAGTCAGCGGAACTTTTCGTTCAAACGACTCAATCAACGTCAAACGCCGCTGAACATTATCCCGAAGCCACGCAACAAACTCATAAGCATTTCCAACCGTTGCGGAAATCAATAACGTCCGAATATGTTTCGGAAGTAAATTAAGCGTAAATTCCCAAACCATACCGCGTTCCGCATCGGCAAAATTATGAAATTCGTCCATGACCACTGTTGTAACATCATCAAAATGAAACGTATTTGCTTGATTTTGTGCGGTCAACAACCGGTTAAATAGAATTTCGGCAACAACAACAAGAATCGGAGCATCAGGATTTTCACGCCGGTTTCCCGTTACAAGACCGACATAATGTTTACTGTATCCCCAACGTTCAAGAGCGGCTTGAATTTCATGATATTTTTGTTCGGTTAACGCAATGAGCGGCGTGGTGTAATAAGCTTTTTTGCCGGTTTTCATTGCTTCAAAAATTCCCGCTTCGGCAATCAATGTTTTACCCATTCCTGTCGGAGCGCAAACCAACGCTCCTTGTTCCGAAGAAAACCAGCCGAATATGGCTTCCTCCTGAAACGGATAAGGCTCAAACGGCAATTGTTCAAGATACATAAAAGCAATGTCTTCACGGGAAAGCATAATATATTTCAAAAAAATAATTTGCGTATCTAAAAAATTAAAGGCGAATTATATTGTACAAGATCAATCAACCGATATTTTTGAACACTAAAGATTGCAAAATTCATTTATGTTCCCGCATGAATTTTCCATATTGGAACGACGCTTTACATTTGTATTTACATTTTATTACGATTTGTATTCGGCAGCCATGTTTCGTGAACCGCACCTTCTACTACATTCACGGGCATAGTTAATTTATGTATATTTTTAGTATATGCCCGCATCGCATCTTTATCGTAAGATAGTACATCAAAGATTTTTGTATGTAATGTATGAAAGAAACTGAAACTAACTTTGTCTTGACTCAGAGAACCAAAATGACTTTGTGCTTTGTTATTCCACTGAATTTCAATATGAGGAATATCTATACGATCATTTATGATATAAATACCCCAACACTCTTTATCACGTATTTGAATACGTCTGATAAGACTTTTGGAACGTATTTCCGTAATAAGTTCCACAACCCATCCGACAGATAAGTCCATAGTACCATTCTGTGCCATTTCACAGGCATTATTCCATATTCGGCTGTATTGAGGTATGGTCAGCGGAATACTATTACGAATATCATACGTATATTCAACTTCAACATTAAAAACCTTACACATTTGTACCATATTAAAATTTCCGTAG
>JAITQV010000311.1 GCA_031288765.1 Planctomycetaceae bacterium | reverse complement strand
ACAAAGAGAACTTAACCGAAAAACCGGTTAAGTAATCGATCTTGGAAAATTCTTCTCTTTCTTTGTCGGCATTTTCAAATTGAAAAGCAAATTGTTTTTTTCTTTTTTCGTAATTATTCGAGGGAATTTTCATAAATAACCGCATAAATAACCGGTTTACAATTCATGTTTACGGTTGGAAATTGATTGCCTGCCTGCGTTAAGAAATCTCAAAACCGCAAAAATTGACCGCAAACCCGCCAATTTTGCCCAATTTGAGAAAAATGGTGTCTATTCAACCATCAGAAACTAGGGATTTCTGCCCTAGTTTCAGGACAAATTATCGAATAGATACAAAGAAATAATGCCCTTTTTCGAGGGTGATTTTGCCCTCGTGAGGCTGATTTTACTTTAACCGTACCCTAAAATTCAGGGTAACGACCTCAAAATTCAAGGTCATTTTGGCAAAATTCAAGGTACGGTAAAAGTAAATTTTGCTGAATTTCAACTATTTCGGCGGAATGATTTAGCACGGAAAGTTCGCGGAAAAAGGACAATACAAAGGATATTCAGTCGGATCGGCAACCGTTTGTCCATTTTACGGTTAAAAATTCATAAGGCAGGCGGCGTTGTAGTTTATAGTTAATAGTTTATGGTTAATAGTTCGCAAGCGGAGTTATTGCGTTGCAATAGGAAATCCGTATCCGACACTATTCACCATTAACTCTAAACTATTAACTAAAACACCGCCTACCTTTTGTCGGCAAAAATCCGGCGGTATTGAATCTTATTGGGAAATTGTTAAAATAATTTTCCGATGTTCCGAATTATTTTCTTTTTTTGCTTTTAACGAAGATTATTTTCAACGGAAAAGTAAAAGAAGTCTGCCAACTTGTAAACTGTTTCGGAGGAACCAAACGATGGCAAAACGTAAATCAAACACCTTCCCAAAACTCCACAACGCAACATGGCCCGGTGTTGTCGGCAAGGGAGGACCGGACGCTGACCCAATTATTGACCTTGATACAATGCTCCGTCTGACAACAGAAGCCGAAACGGACGAAGTTAAATTTGACGGCTTTGACCTGTTCCTGAGTAACCCCCACTTCGATATTGATTCGTCGGACGATGACATCAAAAGATTAGCGGAAAAAGCACAATCACTCCGGCTTGAGATTGGAACGGTGGTTGCGCCGGTGTGGGGCGGAACCGGCGGCGGTTCCGCAATAGGAAATGAAACAGAACGTAAAAAGTTTCTGACACAAGTTAAAAAAGCCTGCCGAATTGCTTCGGAACTCCGTAAAATCGGGATTCGTCCTAATGGTTGTGTTCGGATTGACACTTCGGCAAGTGTGGAAGATTGGGCAAAAGACCCCGAAGGAAACCAAAAATTAATCGCTAAAACTTTTACCGAAGCCTGCGAAATTGCGGCTCAATTCGACGAAGTTCTGGCTTGTGAAGGCGAAATTTGTTGGGGCGGAATCCACAGCTGGAAACGAATACTCCAAATTCTCGAAATGGTTGACCGCCCGCAAACTCTTGGTTTTCAAGCGGATTTGTCACACACCTTGCTTTACCTGCTCGGTTACAACGCTCCCGAAGACCGGCTTCTGCCGGAAAATTTCGACTGGAAAGATAAAGCGGTTTTTGATGCGGCTTACCGTAAAATGACTGATGCGTTGCGGCATTGGACGGTTGATTTGCATATTGCGCAAAATGACGGTACCGTTTTCGGCAGCGGTGATCACGATAAAACCGGTCGCCATTGTTTGGCGAATGACCCAAACGGGAAACTCGACATCACATACTACGCCGGTTTTTGGCTCAAAGACGAAGACGGATTGACCAAACGGTTCAACCACATTTGTTGGGACGGCTGCATGTTTCCCAATACCACAATGATGAACCCGCAAACATGGAACGATATTCTCGCCGCCATGTCGAATGTCCGAAATGAATTCGGCTGGAAATAAACCGTGTACGCTTAAAACCTGTAACCGCCCGTTTGATTAACCTGATTCCCAAAGAATCTATTTTTAACCGCCGAATACACAGGATATGCAGAAATTGTCCCAATTAAATATTTGCAAATTTCATTATTTTATTTGGTGATATTTCAGCGGAAATTTTTGACCGTATAAGAATTTTAAAAAGAGAGATTTAAAAAAATTCTTAACAATTTATTAATTTCCGTGTGTTTCGTGTATTCTGTGGTTAATAAGACAACTTGTTACGTTTTGTGAAGTTTTTTTTCAATCAATTAACCAATCAATTACTTTTACAAACAGAAAATGACTATGAAAATCAAATTGTTAGGATGTTGTGTTTTATTGATGTTTGTTTTACCGATTTTCATTTCGGTTTTGGCTGCGGCGGAACCGGTTGGGACGAGTAAATCATTTCGGGGACCGGTCGGTTTGGTTGTCTATTCCTTGCGCGACCAAATCAAAGAAAACGGCGCCGCCGCGTTGGATTTTGCCAAAGAGCAAGGTTTTGTCGAAGTCGAAATCGGTTTGGACAGCCATTACGGTTTGACGCAAGAGCAAATGAAGGAAGCGTTGAAGCAACGCGGACTAAAACCAATCGGTGCGCACGCCGGATACGATTTTCTTTTGAAACAAACCGACAAGGCGGCGGAAATTGCGAATGATTTGGGGGTTAAATATGTCGGTGTTGCTTGGGCTCCGCACAAAGCACCGCTTGACGAAGCCCAGACCTTGAAAATTGCCGAAGATTTCAACACTATCGGGAAACGTCTTAAAGAGAAAGGGATTCAATTCTACTATCACAATCACGGCTATGAATTTCAACCGTATAAAAACGGCGAAACGTTGTTTGATTTGTTGGTTCAAAAAACGAATCCTGATTTTGTCAAGTTTGAGATGGACGTGTTGTGGACGATTTTTCCCGGTCAAGACCCGGCTCAATTACTGAAAAAATATCCCGACCGTTGGATTTTAATGCACTTAAAAGATTTAGCCAAAGGAGTTGAGGGCAATCTCAGCGGCGGAATCGATGTCAAAAATGATGTTGCGTTGGGAAGCGGTCAGGTGGATTATCCCGCTGTGTTGAAGGCGGCTCAGGAAATCGGTGTGAAACATTATTTTATCGAAGATGAAAGTCCCGATGTTCTGAAACAAATTCCGCAAAGTCTGAAATATCTTTCCGGTATTGAATTTTGATCTTGTATTGGAACAATGCGTTACGGGATTTTCGGCGGAGCTTTTGACCCGATTCATTTCGGTCATCTTTTACTGGCGGAGAGTTGTCTTCGCCAGGCGGATTTAGATCGGGTTGTATTTGTACCGACGGGAGTTTCGCCGCATCGTTCGGGAAAAGGAACGTATCACGCCTCCGGTGAAGACCGTTTCAACATGATTGAGTTAGCCATCATCGGTTGTGAGGAATTTTTGGTGAGTCGTTGTGAAATTGATCGGCGGGAACCCAGTTATACGATTGAAACGCTCCGGTATTTCAAAAAAACATTTGCTTTGGTTGAACCGGAATTGTTTCTTTTAATGGGCGCTGATATGTTCAATGACCTTCCGAACTGGCGTGATGTCGGTGAAATTTTCCGTCTTACGGAGCCGTTGGTGGTGCATCGCCCTGATTCGCCGTTGCCGTATTTTGAGGCGTTGAATAGTTTTCTGTCTCAGGAAAATCTGGAAAAAATCCGAAACAATGTCATTCAAATGCCGCAAATAGGATTTTCTTCCACTTATATTCGGGATAAAATTTCCTGCGGCGAAAGTATTCGTTTTTTGGTTCCGAAAAATGTGGAAACATACATTAAATCCCATAACCTGTACAATAGTTAATAGTTAGTAGTGTATAGTTTATAGTGGAGGACGCAAGCGGAATTATTTTGCTGCAACATATTTAATCCGCTTGCGAACTATTAACTATCCACTATAAACTATTAACTAAATGGTTGCCTACCTTGTAGTAAACGGGGCAAATCTTGCCGCTAACTTAGGCGTTCCTGTTTTCAATTGATGAGTTCCATTTTTGGTTGGGAAAAAACCAAAAAATATAAAAGAACACAAAAATTTGTAATATTTCAATGGAAATTTTGTCCTCACAACGACAACACGTATTCGATAAGATCATCGAGTTGTTCGTCGGTCAACGAATCAATATCGCCTTCCACATCGCCGTGTTTTCCCTTTTTGAACAAATCCTGCATATTTGTGTAACGCCCGTCGTGAAGATACGGCGCCGTCCGCCATGTTTCAACAAGCGTCGGCGTGTCAAAACTGCCCTTGCGATCATAATAACATTTCGTGTTCACATCGTGCAGTTTCTGATCCGTAAACAACGGAGCCGGATGACATTTCACACAACCAACCTTCGAATCCTCAAAAATCTTTTTACCGCGTTCGGCACGTTCACTTAACTTGCCGTCCGCAAGATAAGGACTCGGAACAGGCTGCATCGCATGAACATAAGCATCAATATCCTGACATTTGGTTTCGTCCGGCATGGAAAAAAGAATAAATTGAAATCCGGTTCGGGTACAATGAGCCGACGTCTTGCGAACACCTTCCCACATTGCCGGCGGACATTTGTCACACCAAAGCAAACTTTTGGCGTTTTTCGGATTGCCGAGTCCGTCGTTCAAAAGATCCCAGTTATAAGCGTCCATTCGCCCGTCCGGATGGCAACTCGCACAACTTTGCCAATACTGAAAACAAAGCGTTGCGTCGTTCCAATGAATTTCGCCGAGCCGTTCTCTGCTCGGATTCGGTTTAACACCGACCGCAATTTCCGTACCTTTAAGAGTGCCGGACGCCGTTAAATCGACTTTTTGGAGCGTATCACTGTAATACATCCCGATATAAATGTTACTCCCGACCGCAACAACAGGGCGTGCGCCTTTGCCGTCAAGCCGGACACGCTTTTTCATGCCGACCAAAAACGCCAAATCATTCGGCACATCGCCGGCTTTGGCGGACGCACTGCTCCCGCCGGAATAACCGGTGGGCGTTTCGGAATCATCCTGCGGTAATGACGCCAGTTTTTTGTGCATAGCCTCCGCATCAACAATGATTAACTCGCTTGTTCCGGCAACAGCAATATAAATCTGTTTGCCGTCGGCGGATGTTGTAATTCCCCACGGATTGGCGGCGCCAAGATCAACATCGTCAAGCAAAACCGTGTTGACAAAACCGGAACGTTTATTACCAAGTTGTGCCGTATCGATAATACTGATTCCATTGGTGTTCGTCCAACCGCGCTCAAGCTGAGTGGTCGGCATCTGAAACCGAGCGAGAATTTCCGTAAGATAAACATACCTCCCGTCCGGTGAAATACAAATTCCGTGAATACTGCCGCTCCCGTTGGGCAGCCGAATGTTTTTCACCGTTCCGGCGGCAATATCAATCGCCGAAACTTCAGCCGCCACATCAATCAACGCATCGGGGTTTTCGGGAATATTGGCAACATTATTGGGTACGGCGTTGGAAACATAAACCGTTTTGCCGTCTTTCGTAACAACCGCGCCGCGGGGTTCGCGAATCACGTTGATACGCCGGACAAGTTTCAATTCCGGCAAATCATATTCGCTGACATCATTATTAAAACGGTTACAAACAAAAAGTTTTTTACCGTCGGGAGTGATGGCGGGTCCCATCGGCGTATGACCGGCGGCAACTTCACGGACAACTTTGCCGCTTGCCGGATCAACCGCCTGCACCAACCCGCGGGAACCGCCGGATGTAACATAAAACGTTTTTTCGTCAATGCTCAAAACAAGTCCGGCGGGTTCTTTTCCGACGGGGATTGTTTGAATTACTTTGTTGTCTGCTGTATTCAATACAGCAATTTCATTGGCATCGAAATGGGTGATATAGATTTTCGTGCCGTCTTTGGTTGCCGTCAAGTCAATCGGTCCTTTGTAACCTTCCGCCGCAAAAACAGAATGATTCCACATCAGAATCACAATAGCGGACAGGACAACAGATAAAACAAGATGTTTGTTTTTCATTTTGTATTGCTCCTTAATTGGGGTTGTTCCAAACGAACTGGGATTCGTTTGGGGTGAACGGGTTTTCTACGGTTGGAAATCCGCAAACTTCTACAAGAATGCAATTATCTCTTTTTCCTTTCTAAAATCAAGACCGGTTTTCGGAACCGCAGCCAATAATTTCAGAAATAATTTGCATCTGTTCAGTCCTTTGTCAAACTATTACGCAAGGCAAACCTTATCTTCAACCTGTTTTTTTCAAACAAAACAACCTTAGCAGCCAAAATTTCCTCACAAAATCAGGTTGAAAATAAGGTTCTGCGGAAACTTTCCACTGAATAGATACCGTTTCTCTAAACCGGTTCAAGCCCAACCGGTACCGACTCAACTCTAACCGGTACCGATTCAACTCCAATCGATACCGATTCAACTCCAATCGGTACCGATTCAATTCCAATCGGTACCGACTCAACTCCAATCGGTACGGATTCAACTCCAATCGGTACCGATTCAACTCCAACCGGTACCGACTCAACTCCAATCGGTACCGATTCAACTCCAATCTGCATGGTTTCG
>JAITQV010000236.1 GCA_031288765.1 Planctomycetaceae bacterium | reverse complement strand
AGTGGATAGTGAATAGTGTCGCAAGCGGAATCATTGTCGTTGTGGCAGGAACTCCGCATGCGACACTATCCACTATAATCTATTAACTATTAACTAAAATATGCTGCCCTTTCAGGGCGTTGATAGTTGTTTATGGACGTTAACCCGCCGCGTTGCGGCGGGCTGGCTTATGCCGTCCCTTCGGGACTTTATGATGTTGGGGCTTCCGATCCATAGGTTGCGCTGCGCTTCACCTACGGTTATGCACTAATACTGCTGTGGTGTTTTAAGTTTTTTCATAGTTTGGACTTAGGTATAATTCAATTAATATCCCCCCAATGACCAAACCGAGAAAATATTACAAAAAAGGTAGCTATCTATTTAATTTTTTAAATATCCTATTTTAACAATTTTCTGAAAACTTGGGTAAAATCAACAGATTACAAAGACATGAAATCAGCAATTATGATTTTTTATTTTTGTACCCCACAATTTCAGATTTAAATAGACAGTTATAAAAAAAAGTATAAGAAAAAATCAAAAGTCAAAATAACAACATAACTCCTTGATATAAAAGAAATTATAATAATATTACAAATTATACAGCAGTATTAGGATATGAAGGGCTTTCAGTCCAACGATTGCCTACCTCTTGATTAACAACCCAAAAGATTGGCGAATGTTCGCCCGCCTCTGAATTAACAATTCAAAAAACCGTAAATCCCGTTGTTGGCAGGGGCGAAAAATCTTTCGCCCCTACATTGCATCCTTCGGCAAAATATAGATTATCCCCCAAAAACAAAACGTTAACGCCCTAAAACCCAGTGGATCATTTCCTTGATCTTGATTTTGCCCTCATCGCAAACTTGAGCAACTGTTTTCGCCGTGTCCTTGACAAACGGTTGACCAAGCAATGTCCGCTCGGCAAAAAACGCCTTCATCTTACCGTCAACAATTTTTTCAATAATATTATCCGGTTTCTTGGCGTTTTGCGCTTTGACTTGTTCGACAACAATCTTGCGCTCCTTTTCAACAACCGCCGGATCAAGATCGTGTTCACTAAGAGCCTGCGGACGCATCGACGCAACATGCATGCTAATGTCCTTGCCCAGTTCCGTATTGGTTCCCTCAATCGGAAGCAATACGCCCACCGCCGCATTGTGATGAACATAAGCACCGCAAACACCCTCGATCCGAACAATTCGTGTCAGCCGGAATACTTCACGGATTTTGTTGACTAAATCATCATGAAACTGCTTGAGCGTAAGTCCGGGTTTGCCCGGAAAAGGTTGAGCAAGAAGTTCGTCGGATGTTTTGGCGCCGGGACCGGTCGCAAGCTGTTCCGCCAAACCGTTGACCAAAAGAATAAATTCTTCGGTGTTGGAAACCGGAGCACTTTCACAAAGAAGCTCGACCATCGCTGAAACTTGGCGCTTGGTGTCAGTGAAAATCGCTATCCGACCGCATTCCGTTTCGCGGTCAATCCGACCCGCCATCGTTTTGGCGCCGGCTTTGCGAAGTATTTCAAGAGCCTTCTCCTCATCGCCGCCGGCTTCAACAAGGGCTCGTTTACAATCCATCATCGGCAATCCCGTCTTGTCACGAAACGCCTTAACCTGAGAAGCTGATATGTCCATTGTGTGTTGAGAGAATAAAAAATAGTAAATTTAAACATTAAATACGAAACATCCTTCGGGAAACGTATTTCAGGAAACATGTTCCAAAACAGGAAATCGGTAAAATTACCGCCGCTCGCCGCCGTAACTTAACCGCCAAACAAAAACAACAGCGTTAATCCGCAAAAAGTTGTATTTGATCGGATTGGAAATAATTGACCGGTTTATTTTACGGCAAGCTCCGATTGAAGCCCCGCATCGTGCAAACCTTCCAAAACCGCATCGGCAAGACAACGCATAATCACTTCAATTGATCGGATGGAATCGTCGTTGCCGGGAATTGCCAAATCAATTTCGTCCGGATCGGAATCCGTATCTATCAACGATACCGTAACTATCCCAAGTTTTTGCGCCTCTTTTACGGCGTTTTTCTCTTTTTTCGGATCAACTATCACCATGGTTTCGGGAAAACGGTTCATCTCACGAATACCGTTCAAGTTCCGAAACATTTTGCGATGTTCCCGTTGGAGCGACGACTGCATCTTCTTGGAATAGGTCAGCAACTGCTCCCCGCCAAGAGTTTCCTCAAGTTCTTTAAGCCGGGAAAGCCGGCTGCGGATTGTTGTGAAATTGGTCAGAGTTCCGCCGAGCCAACGCTCCGCAACATACGGCATTCCGCAACGTACCGCTTCGGCTTTGATGGTTTCGGTGGCTTGGCGTTTGGTTCCGACAAAAAGAACCAAACTCCCCTGCGCTGCAACTTGACGAAGATATTTCTTCGCACGCAATATGCCGCGAACCGTTTCTCGAACATCAATAATGTGAATCAGTTTCCGGCGTCCGTAAACATACGGGCGCATTTTGGGATTCCACATGCTGGCGCGGTGACCAAAATGGACTCCGGCGTCAATTAATTCCTGAACAGAGACAGGAGCTGGGGCGTGAGACATTGTCAATTACTCTCCTTCTGAATCTTAAACCGCAACCTTCGGCACATTGCCTTTACAATTCGATTATGACAACGCAATAATCAGAGCAACGTTTCGGAAACGGTAAAAATAGGACGGTCTATCAATTGTAAATGTTTTTTCGGAACCGGACCGAACGGAAACCAAAAAAACTTAAAAACTTTTCGCAAACTTTACCAGAAATCCCAAAGTCGTCAACAGGGAGTTAAAAAAAACCGTCTCTATTCAGTCAGGCAGGCAACCGTCAGTCAGGCAGGCAACCGTTCGGCGTAGCGGTTACGTTGTCGGCTTGCCGACAACAAGAAATGTCCCGGTCAGCTATCGCCGACGCAATCGTTCGGCGAAGGGCTTTCACCCAACGATTGCCTACCTCTTGATTAACAATTCAAAAAAACGTAAATTCTGCCGTTGGTAGGGGCGAAAAATGTTTCGCCCTTACACTATCCACTCTCAACTCTCAACTTTCCACGAATAAAGAGGTTTGTCCGTTATAATTGTCCGATAAAAGACGGAATAAATTCAAAAACTTTGTTTCAATACTGGGGAGGGGGTTGTTTTTTGGAGGAAAATTTGCAATGATTTTACGGTTAAGGTTAATGAATATCTTTCCAATGTTCGGAAAGTTGCCGGATAACGGTTTACCGGATAATAATTGAGTTGGGTAAAGATTTAACCGGAGAAGCGTGTTTTCCGTTTGGATAACTTCCGAACGGTTAAATGTCAACAACTTATTTTACTTACCCCAATACTTCCTATGGAAATTTTCACTTTGTTTGCTCAAGCTCCTGTATTGACTACTGCGTCAATTATTGATTTAGCGATTTTTATCGGATTTATTATTGCGGTTGTTGCTGTTGGCATCGGAATGAGCCGCGGCAGCGAAGGCAGTGAATCCTATTTTCTTGCCGGGCGCGGTCTTGGCTGGTGGTTAATCGGGTTTTCGCTCATTGCCGCCAACATCTCAACCGAACAATTCGTCGGAATGTCCGGTTCCGCTGCGAATTATGTCGGTTTGGCGATTGCGTCTTATGAATGGATGGCGGCGATTACGTTGGTGATTGTCGGCTTCATCTTTCTCCCGCAATTCCTCAAAGCCGGAATTTACACGATTCCTGAGTTTCTGGAAAAGCGTTATAACCGTTTTTCACGTACCTTTATGTCGTTGATTATGATGATCACGTTTGTTACCGTGAACACGACAGCGGTGATTTATTCCGGTGCGAAAGTTTATTCGACATTTTTCGACAGCCAAACTTATTTTGGTATTCCGTTGGACATAGTTACGTTTTCGTGGCTGATTGGTATTCTGGCGGCAACTTATGTTTTCTTCGGCGGTTTGAAAGCCTGCGCGTGGGCAGACCTGTTGCAAGGTTCCGCTTTAATTCTTGGCGGCGTGATTGTTCTCATTTTTGCCATGAACGCTCTCGGCAACGCTAAACCGGAAATAATAAACGAAGCCGTGCAAACGGTTACGATTCAATCCGGCAGTGCGACTATTTCCGATGCGGATGTTGCGAAAATCAAGGAAAGTTCCAGCGGTTACGAACGGTTTGGGGTTCTGAACGCCCACAAACTCCGTATGAATCTTCCTTGGCACGACGGCGTGTTGCCGATTACGGCGTTGTTGCTCGGACTTTGGATTCCGAACCTGTATTACTGGGGACTCAACCAATACATCATGCAACGGACACTCGGTTCACGTTCCCTAGCGGAAGGTCAAAAAGGAATTGTGTTTGCCGCATTTATGAAGCTGATTATTCCGTTCATTGTTGTTTTTCCGGGACTGATTGCGTTTAACCTGTTCAGCGGTGATATGCGGGCGAGTGCTTCGTCAAGAGAAAACAACGGGATTGTCCTTGAAAAATTCGAATCGGTCAAGGAAAATCCCGCCGGTCAACGTTCCGTTTTTCCTTTTGATGCGGACTTTGCAAAAATCGAACCGGCAAAAACAATGGAAATTGTTTTGTACAACGCCGCTGTTGCAGAAATCAAAACCGATGTTGCCGGTCAAAACTTATTGGAGCAAAATAAAAAGATTCTCGCTGAAATTTCAAAGAAAAACGCAACGCTTCCCAAAGAACATAAAATTGCTGTTGAAAAGCAATTGATGGGTTATGATTATGATGCGGCGTTTCCGTTATTGATGAGTAAACTGATTCCTGCGGGCGGATTTCGCGGTTTCATGTTGGCGGCAATGCTCGGAGCGGTGATTAGTTCGCTTGCTTCTATGCTCAACGCCGCTTCGACAATTTTTACAATGGATCTTTACAAAGAATATTTGCACCGTGAAGCCGGTGAGAAGACATTGGTTTTTGTCGGACGTTTTTGTGTTTTATTTTTTACGGTAACGAGTTGTTTTATTGCTCCGATGTTGAATCGTCCCGAATTGGGCGGGGTGTTTCATTTTATTCAGGAATTTCAGGGATTTATTTCGCCCGGAATATTGGCGGTATTTTTGTTCGGTTTTGCGTCGAAACGGGCTCCGGCAATTTGCGGACCAACCGCACTCATCATGTCTCCGGTAATTTATGCGTTGCTGAAATTTATCTTGTTGCCGGACATGGCGTTTTTAGACCGTATGGCGATTACATTTGTTTCTGTGCTTGTTGTGTTGACTGTTTTCCGAATCACCATGCCGCGCCCAACACCTTACGAACCCGTTTCAAAAACGAAAATCGAAATGCAAACTTCGCGTGGGGCATTGATTGGCGGGTTGATTGTTTTGATTCTTGCGGCGATACTTTACATGTATTTCTGGGACTACAATACGCCAATGTTTAAGGGATTCCTTGACAGTTTTTCCGTTCCGTTCACAAAATAAACGGTTCAAAATAAGGCAATGATTCAGCCGATTGTTTTTTTGTGAGTTTCGCGGTCAGTATCTATTCAGCAGAATGTTTTTTTCGTCTAAGCCCGCGGGACGAGATGTACATAACCGGCGGTGAAGCGCAGCGCAACCGCCGGATCGGAATTCCCAACCCGATACAAAAACAAGAGATAGGCAACCGCTTGCCGAGCGATTGTGTCGGCGACAGCCGACAAATTTTTGTTTCCACACGGCAATCAGAATCTTAACCCCGTAAGGGGTGTGATGTGCATAACCGGCGGTGAAGCGCAGCGCAACCGCCGGATTATGACCCCAAAAAACATAAGCCCCGCACGGGGCGAGATTATCAATCAACACA
>JAITQV010000163.1 GCA_031288765.1 Planctomycetaceae bacterium | reverse complement strand
CGTAGGTGGAGCGAAGCGCAACCTACGGATCAGATGTCCCTCTCCTCACAAAGTCCCGCAGGGACGAGATTATGGTTGTGTTGATTGATAATCTCGCCCCGTGCGGGGCTTATGTTTTTGGGAGGCGTGATCCGGCGGTTGCGCTTCGCTTCACCGCCGGTTATGCACATCTCGCCCTTGCGGGCTTAGGAGAAAAATTAGGTTGAAAATAAGGTTAAGTGGAAACATTCTACTGAATAGATACCTTAACCGTTTAGAAGGTTTAGAAGGTTATGACAAAAGAACAACCGCCGGAAATTTGACTGCTTTTGTTTTCGTGCCCCCCAAACGGTAAATACCCGTTGTTGTAATCGGCTTGATCAAAACGAATTTCAGGACGGAATATTGTTTTCGGCGTCAGCTTGTAATTCGCCGCTAATGTTATTTCATACAAATCGCCGCCCTGCCCGCCGGTCAAAAGAGGTAAATCAAACATCGAGCCGTGCGAATGATGAAATTCGCCCCGCAAACCAATCGAAAATTTCTCATTGACAGTGTATATTAAGTGTTGATTGACACCCCACGCATCACTGCCGGTCTTCCCCGCCCCAAAAATCTTGCCGTCCGTATAAGCCCCCTCAATCATGTAAAACCAACGATCATTGATCTTATACGTAAAAACCAAGGTTGTATAAGTGTCCGTCGCCGCACGGTTCGCCGCAGAACGATAACCCTTGTCATTGTGGAATATCTTGAACGTTAAAGAGGCGGCTTTGTTAAAATGATACGTTGCCTTGCCGAGAAAGGCGTTGTCATCGTTGGAATTTTCCAAACTGCTAAACACTCCAGCCGTCCAACCGCCGGATAACGTCCACTTTTCCGAAAGATTCCATTCCAGTATCGCACCGGAAGTCGTCAACGGACGACCATAACAAATGTCGGCATGAGAATAGAAAAATTCCCGTGTCGCCGGTAAACCCTCATAAGCAAATCCGCCCGCAAATTTGCCCACCTTCAAATAAAGGTCTTTCGTGCCGACCGTCCCATATAACTGAACAAACGACGCAAAATAATCGCCGCTTCCCCATTTATAGTCAAAAGATTGATCGCTCCAGTTGCGGGCGTAACGAACATCCGTCCCATAACTAAAATCCGCCCGAAATCCCCAACCAAACCGCGATTCCAACTCCTTTTTCGCCCCAACCCATAATTGGTTGAGCTTCCAATCGGACGGCTGTTCCAGCATAAGAATATAGGAATTGCCGGATTGGTCGGTGATCCCCTCGCGACCGTCCCGACGATTATAGCCGTAATTGTGTCCGCCGCTCCCGTAATCGTTCTTGACCCCGTGATTGTTCACCGTAATACCGGTCAATACCCAGCCGTAAAAATCAATCTTCGACTGCCAACCCGCCTTCGTTTTTTTCGTAAAAATATTGCCGCACGGATCAGGCTTCAAAATCTCGCAATCAACCGCACCCGCATTGCAAACGCTTATCCGTGTAAACAACAAAATAACAACAATAATAACCGCAAACGTAATTATTCTTCTCATCTTTTTAACACGGATAACATTGTTTAACAAGAAAATCTGCCGACATTTATCTTGTAATCGAATTTGATTCGGCAAAACAAAAGAAATTACAACCGCCCCGTTATAAAAAGTCCAGTTTTACCTGTTCTATTGACCGTTAAATCTTACGTATCTATTCAGTATCTATACTGAATAAATCAGTGATTTGTCCCGACAATAGGACTAAAAGCCCTCAATACCATAACGTAATTGCCTTCGGCGTATTATTTGCCGCCCTCTTTGGTTGCCGCCGATCCGAATATTTCTGCGCCCGAAAAATAGAACCCGCAAAGAATAAAAATAATGTGTCCCGGAACAACGGCGGGTTGCCGGATTTGCAATTATCGTCTAAAACCGCAAAACTGCGCTGTGATTTTGGAAGTTGCGGCGGGTGTCTCTTGTAATTTTTTACCGGCGGAATAAAATTATTAAAGTTAGTTCGTCTTTTTTTCTTCTTAATGGGAGTAGGTGAAAATGGCTCGAATTGTGCGTGTTCTAATTATTGATGATTCTCCGTTAGTCCGGCGTATTCTTACGGAAGGCTTGTCCAAAGATCAAAATATTAATGTTTGCGGAAGTGCATCCGATCCTTATCAAGCGCGGGACGAGATTGTCAAATTGCGTCCTGATGTTTTGACGCTGGATGTCGAAATGCCCAAAATGAACGGCGTGGAGTTTCTCCGTAAATTGATGCCGCAATATCCGATTCCGGCGGTGATGGTCAGCAGTCTGACGGAACGGGGACAAAAAACCACGCTCGAAGCAATGGCTGCCGGTGCCGTTGATTTTGTCGCCAAACCCAAAGACGGAAATCTCGATCAAATGATCGATGAACTTAAAACAAAAATCAAAATCGCTTCCACCGCAAACGTCTCGCATTGGAAACACAAACAATACGAACCAACCGCCGGAGCGAGTTCCGCCGGCGCCAAAGCCGCCGGACAAATACTTTCGACCCGAATTTGTGCTATCGGCGCCTCAACCGGCGGAACCGAAGCCTTGCGTGAAGTAATTTGCGGATTTCCCAGAAATTTTGTCGGAACTGTTGTTGTCCAACACATGCCGGCAGGATTTACAAAAATGTTTGCGGATCGGCTTAATACTCTTGCTCAGGTTATTGTCAAGGAAGCGGCGGACGGTGATCCGATTTATGACGGGCGTGTTTTGATTGCTCAAGGCGGGAAGCAGTTGGAGGTGGTTCGTTCCGGTGCGGGGTGGTGTGTCCGGTGTTTTGATGCTCCTCTGTGTTGCGGTCATCGTCCTTCGGTGGAACAAATGATGTTTTCCGTCGCTAAAAATGTCGGAAGAAAAGCGGTTGGAGCGATGTTGACCGGTATGGGGGCGGACGGAGCCAACGGAATGAAGGCAATGCGTGATGCCGGTGCGAGATGTATTGCTCAGGACGAGGCAACATGTGTTGTATTCGGAATGCCCAAAGAAGCCTACGAAAAAGGCGGTGCCGAATCTTTGGTGCCGCTTCCGCGAATCGCTCAAACTCTTGCCGGACTCTTGAGATAACCGCCGCCGGAAATCAACCGGAAATCAATACGTTTTGCCGACACATGTCAACCAAACCAGTTTTACCGCCGCCGAGTGTTTCGACACGTGAATGTTGGACCGGAACATTATTTGCTTTCCTTTCAACATTATCTTATGCGGCTTCGAATGTTGCGATTCGGTTTTTGACGGACTATGATCTTGACAACGATTGGATATTATTTTACAAGGAGTCGGTTGGTCTATTTATTTTGATTCCTTGGTTGGTGCTGCGTTTTTTTCAGGGACGGTATCAATTTATTTCCAAAAGGCTGATTTTTTATACGGTGTTTGCGGCGGTAATTTGCCAATTGATTGGGGCGCATCTGCAAGTTCTCGGTTATGCGGTGGTTGGTCTTGTGATAGCGGTTCCGCTTATTCAGTCGTCCACGCTTCTTGGTGTTGCTGTTTTGGGGCGTTATATTCTTGGCGATCCGTTGTCGCAGCGGCGCAAAATCGCAATGGCTGTTTTGATTACCGCAGTAATTTTACTTAGTATCGGCAAAGAATTAACACTGGAATCCGGTATGGAAATAGAATCAGCCGAACCGCAAAACACAGGTTTTTTCCTGCTTATTGCTGCCGGGACGGTTGTTGCCGGAATTGCGTATTCGGTTTACATTATTATTTTGCGGCATGTTATTCGCAAATACTGGGATGACGGGAACAGTGCACGGCTTTCATTCCAATTTTCGCAATGGGTTGGGTTTGACTTTTATCCTCAACACAAAACCGGAAAATGTTATGCGCCGTTTCCGGTAACATTGATGATGAGTGTTGTTCTTGGTGTGGGGATTATTATTTTCGGTTCATGTTTATTCTGGAAACACGGGGTTACCGGATTTCACAATGTTCCTATGTGGGCGTGGCGGGTAATACCGATCGCCGGAATTTGCAACATGGTTGGTTTTTTCTTCCAGATACAAGGACTTCGAATGACAACGGCGGTTCAAGCGTCGCTTATTGCCGTCAGTCAAATTCTTGTTCTTTCATTGATTGGTGTTGTTTTTTTCAATGAAACAATCAACCTGCTTGTTCTTTTAGGGTTAATACTAACCGTTTATGGGGTTGCCGTGTCTGCCAAACCGGAAAAATAGCAGTAAAAATTACCGGTATCTATTTGGTGAAATGTTTCTGCGGAATTTTATTTTCAACCTGATTTTTTCTTAAGTCTGTAGGGTGTGATGAGCATAACCGCGGTGAAGCGGGAACTCACAAGGTAGCAATCGTTCGCCGAGCGATTACCTACCTTGTGATTGCCGGATACTTTTTGATTCGCAATTCAAAAGGTCGGCGGCGGTGGGTGAAAACCCTTCGGCTAAACGCCGCAATGTAGAGGCGAAAGATTTTTCGTCCCTACCGTATATGCGAAGGTTGGTGTTAGCCGACTGGGAATTTTGTTGACGGGCGGAAATGTCTAACACCTTTCCGCGAATATTCCGCGTATTTCTATGTTTTCCGCGTTGAAAAACCGCTGAATAGATACGGTTTTTTTCTAAGACTTGCGAGTATCCGTGAACAATTTACGGGTGTCCGTGAACAATTTACGGGTGTCCGTGAACGATTTACGGGTGTCCGTGAACAATCGGCGGGTGTCCGTGAACAATTTACGGGTGTCCGTGAACAATCTACGGGTGTCCGTGAACAGTCTACGGGTGTCCGTGAACAATTTACGGGTGTCCGTGAACAGTCTACGGGTGTCCGTGAACAGTCTACGGGTGTCCGAAAAAGTTATTTGGATGTCCGAAAAAGTTATTCGGAGTACCAAATAAAATATTTTGTCCTAAAAATGAACCGTTCTGTCTTAAAAATAATCTATTGGGATGTCCGAATAGGTTGTTCAGAGGCAGAAGGAACAAAAAGGACATTAAAGAAAAACCGGCAATAATCGGAAAATAATTGATTTTTGTCCTCAATGTCCTTTTTTCTGTCCTTTGATCTTCGGAAAGAAGTTTTGATCAAGGAGTTTGGTTTGTGCGGAAAAGGTTGCGGATTTTTTCCCATTCTGTTTTGTCGGCGGTAATCAGAAGGTAAACAGGAAAATAGGTTGCCGTACACAGAATACCGACAAGAACAAGCCGCCCATAATTCGGAGCAAGAAAATAATACGAAATAATAAACGGAATCAAACAGGCAATGCCGGCACGCACAATATACGAAGCAATTTGCAGGAAGTAGTTGGCGGCATTTTCCTTGCGGAGACGGCATACATAAACCGGAACAGCAATCCCGCGAACCGCCAGCATGGAAAGCATAATACACCCCGCCACGCTCACAACCCCATACCCCAAATATAAACACACCGCCGCCCCCGCAAGCGCTAAAATATTGCCAATCAATCCGGCATAAGCAATAAACGCATGTTTGGCAAGCGCATAAAGATATTTTGTGTTCGGAGCCTGACATTGGGTAAACCACGCCCCCAATGTTATCAACACCAGACAAGGATAGGCCTCTAAAAACGGATAATTGCCGTCTTCGTTTTGCCCGCCCCAACGTCTGAGAAAATCAGGACCCCACACAATCAGCCCAAATGTAAAAAATGAGGTGAAACCGGTGGACATTTTATAAGCAAGTTTCAATGTTTTATCCGCTAAATCCTTACTTTGGTTGGAATAAAGCAATGTCAGCCAAGAAGTCAGCCAGTTGCCCATAATCGCTTCGGTCAGGTTAATCATGTTTCCCGATAATTCCATCGCAATCAAATGGAAATAAGCAATTGCCTCAATATTGATCAGCGTAGAAATGACAAAAAGACTCCCTTGATTGAGGACAACACCGGAAACAAAAACCAAAAATGTGAAAATACCATACCGAATCAGTTTGAAAAGGAGTTTTTTTTGGAAATAAGCAGGACTGAGAACAAATTCGGGGAAAGCAATAGAAATAAGTTTGAGAAGAACAATCATATTGAGAAGAGTAATTATCAGGTTGGCGGTTGCGAGAGCAATAAGACGCCCGCCAAAAAACAAAATCAGGAATGTGGTCAACGCCCCCAAAAGCCGGAAAACCATAAATTGACCGCCAATCAATTCCTGACGCATCGTGCCGTTGACTATCCCGATAAAAATATTCATGGGGAAGTTGATGCAAAAAGTGAAACCGTTAATAACAATAACGGCCGCTATCAGGGATCGGTCGTCCATGAGGTTCAGCCAATAAATTCCAAGTGCGGCGGCAAGAAGTCCGAGAAAGCCGATGCCGCCCAGTATTAGGAAGGCAAAAAACGCCGTATTGGACAAGGCAATACATTCGCCCTTATCCTTCTGAGCATAGGCAACCGTGAAAAAACGAGAAACCGCCGCCGAAATTCCTAAATCCGCTAAAGAAAATGCCCCCACCAATCCGGCAACTATAACATTGATGCCGTAATCCCGTTCGCCCAATGTCCTAATAATATACGGTGCAAGAACAAAACCAAGAACCACCGCAATTCCAAAATTCACAACATGTAAGCCTGCACCCTTCAAGAGGTTATTGAGATATTTTTGGGGGTTGTCCATAAATGATTTTCCGGCGGGTGAAAAGAAAAATTGCCGTAATTCAACAAAAAAAGCAATTCAATTGGGAAATTTTGTATTTTTCGGGAATAGGGACAGTTTTTTCAGGGCTTTTCCCGACTGGGCGATGACGGGCTCGAACCGCCGACCTTTTGGGTGTAAACCAAACGCTCTAACCAACTGAGCTAATCGCCCTCTAGCTTAGATAAAATTGCCGACTCCGTCGTTTTCAGTAATTCCCGAATCATTTCCTCCTTTTCCAACTCACGCAACATCGCTAAAAATTCGGGATACGCCAGTAACCGGCTTAACCGTGTCAAAATCCGTAAATGAATACGGTCTTCCATTGAACATATCAGAAAAAAAATATCCGTCAAGTTGTTGAGTCCGCCCCCAAACGGAATTCCCTTCGATAATTTTCCCAACACAATAAAAGTACCACCCAAAATACTCGGCAACGGACGTCGTGAATGTAATAACGCCACGCCGTTTTCCAATGCCGTTGAATGTAATTCCTCCCGTTCTTTGACCGCATTCGCCATTGCCGTGCCGTCCCACAATAATCCCGTCCCAACCGCCAACTCAACCATGGAACGAATCACCGAATCCCGTGTTTTTGCCATGAGCGGAACGGCAACCGCTCCCGCCGGAATTAATTCCGACAAAGTAACCAGCTCCTTGTCCACGCCCGCCGGAATCGAACGATCCAACACCGCTTCCACCAAACCTAATTCCGATTCGTCCGAAAGTCCAATCCGTCGCTCAAGCCAACGATGAACCTCTTCCCGCGAAAAAATCATTTCCCCATTTACCCGACGGCTCGGTATTGTGCCGCGATCCGCCAACTTCCGAACCTGTGCCTCCGGAAGATGTAAATAACGTGTCAATTGCGATAATGTTAAATTTGAATACGGCATAAAATGGACCTTTCCGCGATAACTCAAATAGATCAAAATCCCGCCGAATATTATCGTACATGGATTTTCGTTTTTGTCAAGTGATTTTCCAACCGCTTCGTTTTTTGGAGTGAATATCGGGCAATGCTCCTAATTCCGGTCTCGTCAAACATTTCAGATGTGTTTGGCGTTAAATTTTATCAGACCGGAACAACCGTTTGAACCGTCATTACACTACCTAAGAAAAAGGAAAAATCGGCAAATCCGATACCTTAGGCGATTCCCTCATAACGATTAAGACGATTCCATAGATGTAAGTAAAAAATTAACTTTTTTAATTTGTCCTCTGAAAATAAATATTGAGGAAATTGCCAGATGAAAAAGAAATTACAAAAACCGGTTCAACGTAAATGTTCTCTCGGAGCTATCGGAATCCTTGCTTTGGGTATTGGTTTGGGTTCGCCGTTGTTGTTGCAAGGAGCGGAACAATCCGCCCAAAAAGTTCCGAACATCCGTCATGAATTAGTTCCTCATGTTGTTTTGCCGGAAACGATTCAATACAATAAAATTGCGAAAAATGTGTATTCTTTACCGGGGTTGAGCAAGGCTGGAGATTACGGGATGGTTTCGCCGTATGTTGCGGCATATTTACCATTTCCGTCTTACCAGATACCTTATTCCGCAGAGATGAAAACGGTAAATCAATCGGTTTATCCGGTTTCACCCAAAAGATTACCGCTTCCCCCTAAAAAAGCGGTTGACAAAGATTCCGATACTCCTGAAAAACAGATGCCGGAATCCGAATCGGAATTGGAATTGACAACGGCGGAAAAGGATTCTTCCTTTGGCAACAAGGATGTTGCCCCGATTCTTTTGGCTTCCAACTCGGAAACGGTGGTTCAGGCGGTTCCGCTTACTTCGTGGAATAACGCGGTAACACAAACCGGAATTTTTTGTGCCAAACCGCCCAAACCGCCGACAGCATGGTCGTTTAGTTCCCCGATTTTCAAAGCGGGGGCAATACCGATTGGTGCGGGAAATGCCTTCGGAAATCCGACATACAGCGGTTTCATTAACCATCACGGCTGCCGGGGTTATGGATCGCAAATCGGTTTCCAACCGGTTCCCGGAACAGGAGTTGCCGGAGGCGAAAACGGAATTCCGGCTCCTTATCCGTCGGCTCCAATGGGACAAGGTATTGGCAACGGAATCCAAACGCAAATATTACCGAACGGTATGGTGTTGTTGACGGTGCCGCCGGATCATAGCCGTTGCGGTCTTTTCCGGTGTTATGGAAACAGTCCGCGAATGATGCTGCTTCCCCCTTCGCCGGGTGTTGGTGTTCCCGGAACAGGAATACCCGGAGCGGGCATTCCCGGAGCAATACTGCCCGGAGTTCAGCAACCGCCGCCGGTAGTTCCGGCACCGCAGGGAACAATGATATTGCCCGGTGGTATTCCTGTCGGTATTCCCGCCGGTCATGCGCCGATGCAAGCCCAATATCCATTTCCCAACCCAAATCCATTTCCGGTGATGCCGCCGCAAATAATACCTGTAACCGCTATGACGCCTTATGGTGTTGCTGTTGTCGGTTACCAACAGGTTCCGGCGGTTAATCCGTTAGGCGATGCGGGAATGTACGGAATGGGAATGGGAATGATTTCCGCTCAACAATTACAGGCGTTACAAACGGCTCAACAATCGTCCGGTATTCCGCAACAGTTACAACAATCCGCCGAAGAACAGGGTGAAACCAACGAAGAACTCAAAGCGCCATTACCAATTAACGCTCAGATAACAAACCCGCAAATGACCGATATTTCAACGGCATTGAGTGGGATGTCTAATTCTTATGCGGTTCCTTATTCTTTGTATGCTCAACAATTTGGAGCGGCAAACCAAAATGGAACACAAAATAGTATTGGCAACACAGCCAATCTTTTGGCAACACAGCCGGTAATGTTTTTACCGCCGCAAGCCAATTATAATTACGGCAATGTTTCCGGTAATATCGGCAATCCTTATTCCGGTGTTTACATGACGCCGTATGGAATGATGGTTATGCCGTCGGGGTTGTCAATGGGCGGTTACGGTAATGATTTTGGAAACGCTTTGGGAAATGCTTTTTCGGCGGGGTATGGAGTTATGCCGGTTGGAATGCAGCCGAACTTACCGGGTGTTTCAGGATTTCCGATGCCGAATGTTGGTATGAATCAGGGAGGATTAAGTCTTTCCGATGTGGTTCAGTTGGTCATGTTGTTGAATAACAATCAACGGCATCGCCAACGTTTATTTGAACGGATTGCGGAACGGCGTGCCAATCGGCGAGAACGGCGTACACAAAATGATCCGTTGAATCAGTTAATGCAGATGTGGACAACTCCGTACATATCTCCGACGGATTCGATTGTTCGGATGCCTTCCCGCAACGCTTATCCTTACGGTTATTTTGGAGCCCAAGGCGGTCAACAGGACACCGCCAATTATGGTGGTTATTACAATCTTTACATGGGAAACACCAGTTATCCGGGACTTTATTAATTTAAGGTTTTTGGGAAAATACAAATGATACCAACACAATAAACCTTAACCTGAAAGTCCCATTTGTCCCTAAAATAAAAGGTTTTAGGGACAATGTTGCAACTTAAAAGTCGATTACGAAAATTCTGTTGAATAGTTGCAAAAATTTTATCTTTTCAACTCATTCGAGAGGAGTTGATAAATTTCCGCAAACGTTTTCTGGTACAAACCGGTAGATTTATCGGAGAGTTGGGCGAAAGTCTCGGAATTGTAAACGGTGTCTGTTGCCGTTGATTTATTCATGCCAAGTTCTGTTACAAGTTTTTCAATAACCGGATGGATAATATGTTTAATATGTGACATCTGTACACGATCCATGACGGCAATCATCTGTAGCGATTTTAACGTACACAAACAAATTTGATGTGTTGGTTTGTGATAGGAAAGTTCTTTTAGAAAATCCGGCTTTGCAACAAACCCGTCCAAGTAATCGTGAATGCGGTCGGCTACATTATCATTGGCAACCGGTCCTTCTACAATATCATAGTCATGAGCTGGTACAGGTGATTGCGGATCTCGGTTCATAATTACAAAATCAAGCCAAGCCTCTGTGTAACTGTCAAATCGAAGCACTTGCAAATCCCAGTGTGTAAAGGCATTGTCGTAAAAAGTGTATTCCGTAACAACGCCTTGCGTATTATGTATTCGTCCCATTCGGATTGCCCAATATTCGGCTTGAGTACGAATATTTGTTACGTAGAAACCTTGTCCAAAATCTCTGTGAGGGCGACATTGCGAAATGTCTATTTCAATAACCTCTCTATAGCTGCCGTGATAAACCAGCATTACCTCATTCCTCCGTTTTTATAACAGATTTCATACAAGTCGCGTACGACCCAAAAGGGATTATCGGTATGCAATGCCCACCAGTTTTCGTATAGATAGTCAAGTCCGCCGTATTGTTTCAGGTATTGATAGGCTTTAGGCAGGCTCATTTTGTACGCTAAAGCGAACTCAGGAATGATAAACGAAATAAAAGCAATTTCGTCCTTTGTGTCTTTATCTAATATAGTATTCATATTATTACGTTTACGTTATAAATATAGTTTTTTTGTATCTATTCAGCCGTTTGTTGAGCTATTACGCAGGACAAACCTTATTTTCTACCTAATTTTTCTAAACAAAACAACTTTATAGTGAATAGTGGAGGACGCAAGCGGATTCAATTGTTTGAACGATGATTTATTTGATTTTGCCCGTAAAGCAAGCATATCAATAAAAACAATATACCATATAACACGATACAATACAAGATTTCCATAGGAACTCCACATCAATAGAAAATCAATAACGACAAATCAATAAATCTCCGTTAGGAGATTCATCTAAATAAAAACAAAAAATAAAACACAAAAATTATGCGAAAAGACTCACAAATTATTTTTTGGAGAGGGGTGTCTTGACCGATAATTTTTTAAATATAGAATAACCGATCAAATAATTTTCCATTTTTTAATGTCAATATTTTAGGAGACTAAATTATATTTTAAAAAATAAGTAGTCCGAACAAAAATTCGGG
>JAITQV010000160.1 GCA_031288765.1 Planctomycetaceae bacterium | reverse complement strand
CGTAGGTGGAGCGAAGCGCAACCTACGGATCAGATGTCCCTCTCCTCACAAAGTCCCGCAGGGACGAGATTATGGTTGTGTTGATTGATAATCTCGCCCCGTGCGGGGCTTATGTTTTTTGGGGGCGTGATCCGGCGGTTGCGCTTCGCTTCACCGCCGGTTATGCACATCTCGCCCTTGCGGGCTTAGGAGAAAAATCAGGTTGAAAATAAGGTTGATTGTAAATAATATTAAAAATTAAAATAGACAATGACGCGGACAGTTGTCCGGTATTTTCTTTTGCCGTTCTTTTGTCATTATGTTGACATTTGGTTGTTTTTGCGTATATTCAATACTTATTCAACATTTCCTGCCGTTTAATCGGGAATTACGGGAAACGTTTTTCTCCGTAAACGAACCGGCTCGGATAAAGCCGGAGAATGTCGGATAATGTTAATTGACTTGTATTCCGGCGGTTCCGGTTTGAGGAATCCGTGTTTCGGAAATTTTATTTTTCCAAAATTTTAATTTTAACTTTTAAATGCTCATGTCAACACCAAACAACACTGTTCAGATTGAAGTCAATGGTCGTCCGGTCGATGCCGTACCGGGTGAAACGTTATTGAAAACATTACGGCGTGTCGGAATCCATGTTCCAACGCTCTGTTATTATGACGGGTTACCGCCCAGCGGAGCCTGCCGGATTTGTGTTGTCGAAGTCGAGGGACAACGCAGTCTTGTACCGAGTTGTGCGTTTCCTGTTACAGCCGGAATGAAAGTCAAAACTCATTCCGACCGTGCCGTGGAAGCCCGGCGCATGATTATCGAATTACTTCTTGCCGATCATCCCGACGATTGCCTGTTCTGTGAACGCAACGGAAATTGCCGGCTTCGGGAACTTGCCGAATCTTTTGGGATTCGTCGGCGGCGGTTTGTCGGGCAAAAAGATACGTATTCCCGTGATTTTTCCGGCGAATCGATTGTCCGTGATCCGGAAAAATGTATTAAGTGCGGCAAATGTGTACGGGTTTGCGAAGAAATTCAGGGGGTGGCGTGTATTGATTTTATCAATCGCGGCTCCAAAACAATCATCGGAACCGCTTTTGACGAAGGATTGAATGTTTCCAGCTGTGTGAATTGCGGTCAATGCGTAACGGCTTGTCCTACCGGCGCTCTTGTGGGTAAATCGCACATCAAACGGATTATTTCGGCGTTGCGTGATCCGAATTTGCATGTTGTTGTTCAACACGCTCCGTCGGTTTCGATTGCATTGGGAGAAGAGTTTGGTTTTGCGGCGGGAAGCGATGTTATGGGAATTATGCATGCGGCGTTGCGGCAAATGGGATTTGACCGTGTTTTCGATACGAGTTTCAGTGCCGACCTGACCATTATGGAGGAAGCAACGGAATTGGTGAACCGAGTGAAGACCGGCGGTGTTTTGCCGATGTTTACGAGTTGTTCGCCCGGTTGGATCAAGTATGTTGAAACGTTTTATCCGCAGAATATTCCGAATCTTTCGAGTTGTAAAAGTCCGCAGGCAATGCTTGGAGCGGTGATTAAAACATTCTATGCGGAGAAGAACAATCTTGATCCGAAGAAGATTTTCAGTGTTTCCGTCATGCCTTGTACGGCGAAGAAGTTTGAGGCGAGTCGTCCTGAAATGGGGCGGAGCGGTTATCAGGATATTGATGCGGTTTTGACGACGCGGGAACTGGCTCAAATGATTCGCCGGTTTGATCTTGACCTCAAAAGTTTGCAGCCGGAAACGGCGGATTCGCCGTTTGGGATACGCAGTTCCGCCGGTAAAATTTTTGGTGTTACCGGCGGCGTGATGGAAGCGGCAATCCGGTCGGCGTATCATTTTCTGACAGGCAAAGAACTAAGCGATCTGAAAGTGGAAGCGGTTCGCGGTTTGGACGGAATTAAGGAAGCCCATGTGGAGATCAACGGGTTGAATGTGGGTGTTGCGGTGGTCAACGGTCTCGGCAATGCCAAACGGTTGTTGGATCAAATCAATTCCGGTGAGAAAACGGATATTCATTTTGTTGAGGTAATGACTTGCCCCGGCGGTTGTGTGGGCGGCGGCGGTCAGCCTTACGGTACGGATATTCGGAAAGTCCAATTACGGACACACGGTTTGTACGCAATTGATGACGGCGAAAAACTGCGCGTTTCCCACGCCAATCCTGAAATCGTGCAAATCTACAAGGAATTTCTCGGCGAACCCAATTCCCATAAATCTCACGAATTACTGCACACGCATTACCATGAACGCGAAACATTAACGTAATGGGGAGGAATTGCGGAAAGTGCCGCAAACGGATTTTTACGATTTTGGTAGGAAATCCGCGCGCGACACTCTTCCGCCATCGTATCTATTCAATCCTTTGTTAAACAATTTTGTTAAACAATAGCGCAAGAAAATCTCCTTTTCGATCTGATTTTTTTCCTAAGCCCGCAAGGAATGAGATGTGCGCAACCAGCGGCTACGCTTCGTTCCACCGCTGGATCAGAATCCCCAATCCGACACAAGGTAGGTTAAAGCGTTTCGCCGAAGGATTGCTTGCCTTGTAAATTGTTAATCGTAAAATAGGCGAACAGTTGCCAATCTGACTGAATAGATAAATACAATATAGATAGATACAATTTTTCTTACTAAATAACCCCAGTAGCTAATAATTCCCACAAAACCAACCCAATTGATTTATCAATCAAAATCCCACATGTAAATACTCGACAAAGAATATGAAAAAAAGATTATTTTTTATTCTAGTTGTGATTATATTTGTAATTATAATTATCGGTTTGTTTCGTTTTTTTTATATACCTGTACCATTACCTTTTTATGGGTATATAAATTATTATCCCAAGTTTGAAGATTGTTTATGGAAAGAAATGACTATTGTGTGTTACATTCATACTGATACTAAACACCAAGAAGCAGAGTGTTCGGTTAATATCATAGGAGCTCAAGTTAAAAACGTTCACAAAAAATTTACAACGAAAAGTTCAAAAACATATCCTTTTGGTACTAAATATCAGAGTGTCCTTATTTTGGAATCATCCTCAAAATATTCGTTTCGCTTTCTTTCACCAGATACATTGCATTTTTCAAAAGTTGGAAATTCGGATACCGCAAGTTTTGTTCATCTCAAAGACGACAAGTTTTACAGTGCAATCAGGCATTATTGTTTTGAAGAACTGCATAAGAAATATCCAAATCTCAAAGAGACCAATATAAGATTATGTGAGCGGTACACAGACAGTGAGAATATTACTCCATATATCCCAGAATAGGTGTTCTTGTCCAATAAAATTGAAATGGCTTAAAATTTCAATACAGATATTTAAACTCCATAAATTAACCTGTAATTGGAAAACGGAAATATTTAATAATATTTCCAATGTTTTCGATGATACAATTTACAAATATGATCCGGTTGTTTTGTTCGGAAAAATCAGGTTGAAAATAAGATTTGTCCCGCGTCATTACTCAACAAATGATTGAATAAAGTACGAAAGATTTCTGTATTTTTGGTTATCGTTCTTTTTGGAATTCTTTTTCCGAATCATTTTCGTTGGTTTCACGGTCGCTGCACACCATCCAATAAAGCAACGGCGCACAAAGCCCAATCGTACTGTACGTTCCAAATAAAACCCCCAACGAAATTGTAAACGCAAATGTGTGAATCCCCTGTCCGCCCCAAAAATACAAAATTATAGAAACTATAAATGTTGTTAATGAAGTCAAAATCGTTCGGGATAACGTTTGATTAATCGCTTTGTTAATCATTTTACCGGTCAAAGTCGGACTTTTGCCGATATTTTCACGAATACGGTCAAAAAGAATAATCGTATCGTTGATAGAATAACCAATAATAGTCAAAAACGCCGCAACAACCGGTAAACCGATTTTAAATTCCTCAACTTGCAGGAATGAGAGAGGATTCGCCAGCCATGCACTTAACGCAATTAACCCCAAAACAACCAAAACATCATGGAATAATCCAATCGCCGCCACAAGCCCGTAAACCAGCCGGTGAAAACGGAACCAAATATATATGATAATAAAAATAAGACTGGTAATAATCGCCGCCAAACCCGCCACTCGTGTGTCGTATGCAACCGATCCGCCCACTGTTGTCGAAGTCGGAAAATACGGCGTTCCGTCCGTCTCCGATTTCAAAGAACCAAAAATCTTTTCGAGAATTTCCTTTGGGGCTTGAGCCTTGACCGTCCAATCGGAATACGATTGCTGACTGCCCTCCATAAAGTCTTCACGCGAAACCGAAAAAGCAAAATCGTTTTCCAGCTCTTTTGCCGCAACCATCTTCTGAATTGCCGCACTAAGCATCGAACGAAGCGCGTCATGGTTGATGATTGGAAACATGTTCAGCTGAATTGTTGTTTCCTCACGTTCGCCAACCTTGACCGTTTCTCCAAACGTGTAATCCAATTGGCAATAAACCAACGCATCACCAAAAGTCTCTTTCAGAATATTCCGAACGGTAACTAAATATTGTTCCGGTTTTACTTCCTTACCGTCGGGAAGTTGCGGAATCGAGGTTGTAACAATGAAATGCGTATTCTCTTGAGTTTTTTTATCTTGTTCGCTGTTAAGATTCATCTGAACATTTTGAACCGCAAGATCGTTGAGACGATTTTCTTTTCCGGTAATTGTCTTATCTTTCTCGTAAAGTCCGGTGCGGATTTGTTCAATATTTTGCGATTCCTTATACACGACTTCGATGGAAACCCCGCCGATAAAATCAATGTCCAAAATCCCGCGACCGCGTGCAATCACACCGGCAATACCAATAATAATAAGTATTACCGAAAACGCCGCACAGAAAAATCTTGTTCCGAGAAAATTGATATTGGGTCGCCGAAACAACTGCAACATGTGAAACGTTTTGATCCAACGCTGCGCTTCGAAAACATCCATGATAACCCGCGCACAATAAATTGCGGTAAACATGTTTAAGGCAATACCAAGAACCAACGTAACCGCAAAACCTTTAACCTGTTCCGTTCCCACCATGAAAAGGATAATTCCAATGGCAATCGTTGTAATGTTCGAGTCGAAAATAGCGGAAAACGCTTTCGCATAACCGTTGCGAATCGCCATTCGGAGCGACGCCCCCGCAAGTAATTCTTCGCGAAGCCGTTCGTAAATCAGAATATTGGCGTCCACCGCCATTCCGATTGTCAGAACAAGACCGGCAAGACCGGGAAGTGTAAACGCCGCATGAAGCGCCAACATAATCGCAACCAATAATGCCGTGTTCGTAATCACACAGAAACAAGCAATCAGCCCCGCCAAATGATAATAAAAGATCATAAATATCATAATGGCAACCGCCGAAATCACCAAAGCGATTTTACCTTTTTGAATGGTGTCGGCTCCCAGTGTGGCTCCAATCAAAAGCCGGCTGACAGGTTCCTTGCTCAAATCCGCCGGCAACGCTCCCGCAGTAAGAATATCAATCAAATCTTCAATCTCTTCATTTAATTTAACCCGTTCTTCATCGGTTTCCCGCCGACCGAACGTGATAATTCCATGATCCGAAATAACCTTTTCAATATTCGGAGCGGAATACAATTGATCATTTAAAATGATACCGAGTTGCCGTTTAAGACGTGCTTGTGCGGGATCGGGGCGGTTCGCACTGGTGAGGCGTTTGAACTTGCTTGCTCCGCTCGAATTGAAACTGAACGTAACTCCCTGCTCATTCTGTTCGCTCATTCCCTTGCCGATATGAGTCAACGCCTCGCCCGTAATATCAACTCCGTCATTGAACAAGACCAATACTTCCCATTGTTCCTTGCGTTGCCGTATGATAATATCGGGATTATTGGTGAACTTTGATTTTTCCGAATCAACAACCGGAACCCATCGAGCCAACAATTTTCCGGTCGAATCCCGAATATCCCGCCCCGGTTCTTTTTCGCCGCGTGCGATAATATCCTTGTCTTTTTCGTAAAGTTTGGAAGCAAGAATCCTGAATGTCAACGAACCGGATTCGCTGATAACACGTTCGATTCGGGCGACTTCCGCATCTTCCGCTCGCGGAATAACAACCTGAATTTGCCGTGTGCCTAACTTTGTAATCGATATTTCACGGACACCGCCCGGATTGATTCGTTTTGTAATCGCCCGCGCCAGTTTATCCATATCAAGATCAGATGATTGGGAAGTTTTTCCGGCGCCGCCCGCCTCTTCCGAAGTTCGGATTGGAATTGCGTCGTAAATCAACACAACTCCGCCCTGCAAATCAATACCAAGTGTTAATCGATGCCAACCCAACACCACCGCCGTAAGACTTCCCAAAAATGCCAGCAAAACCACGAAAATCTTGATGTTGTGTTCCGGCAGCCGCCAAAGTTTTGCGAAATACTGCCCCGCAAAAAAACAACCCGCTACAAGCACCAAAAAAACCATCCACGAAAAAGTTGATGTTTGCGTAAACGGTGTCGAATCCTGTTGTTGTCCGGTTTCTTCCGACGGTTTTATTTCTTCCGGCGTTTTGGCTGCCGTTTCGGGAACATCCGCAAACGATGCCGGAGGCGCATTCGGGTCTTGCTCAACAACCGGAAATGTAATCGGTGCCGAATCGGAATTTGCGGGTGTTGACGGCGTTGACTGTGTTGATTCGGGTGCTTGCTCTGCCGGAGATTGAGACGGCGGCTGAGACTCTGCCGACTGTTTTGCCGACTGTTCCGCTGCTTGCTCTGCCGTGTTGACTGTCGGCGGAGTTGCAGGCGCTGGAACCAAAACAGGAGCCGCCGGAGATTCCGTTGGCGGAATTGGCGAAGTTGCCGGAATTGGCGGAGTAACAGTCTCCGTTGGAGTTGCCGGAACCGGAACTGCCGGAACTGCCGTTTCCTGCGCCGTGTTGTTCGGCAAACTCAGTATGTAGAATAAACCCAATATCAGGGCAACCGCAATAAAATTAAGAATTCTTGGAAAAGAAATCCGGTTCATTTTAATTGAAAATTAAAGTAAAGATTGAAGTGAAGTTTACAGTGAAGTTTACAGTGAAAATTACAGTGAACATTAAAATTGGAAAATTGGCAATAATTCAGCCGATTGTTCTATACTCAAAATTGCCGTAAAGCGGTTTTGAATTTCTAGTAAATAGAAACCGCTTGTATCGATTCAGTCCGTTTCCCTCTGAATTTTTCCTAAGCCCGCAAGGGCGAGATGTGCATAACCGGCGGTGAAGCGAAGCACAACCGCCGGATCGAATACCCCTCTCCTCACAAAGCCCTGCAAGGGCGAGATTATGATTGTGTTGATTGATAATCTCGCCCCGTGCGGGGTTGGATGTGTGGGATATTCCTATCCGTAGGTTGCGCTTCGCTCCGCCTACGGTTATGCACATCACACCCCTGGCGGGGTTAAGATTCAGGGTTAATACTGAAAACAAATCACTGAATAGATACGACCACTTTATTGCATTCGTGAGTATATTTTGCAGCAATTTTGAGCAGATTTGTATCTTTTTTGAACATTCGGACGTGCAAAATGCACAAAATGTCGTGCGACAACCGCTCAATGTCGTGCGACAACCGTTCAATGTCGTGCGACAACCGTTCAATGTCGTGCGACAACCGTTCAATGTCGTGCGACAACCGGTTAATGTCGTGCGACATTTTGCGATATTTTTGGAGTTTACGGGTGATTTTCTGTGATTTTGGGAGTTCATAATGCAGGCAAACCCATTTCAGGACAGTTGACCATTGTTTTATTTAGTGGGATTGGTTTTATCAACATCCTTGTCTTTGTCTTTCGGAAAAACCGTATCAATAGCCGAAAGGTGAAATTTAATCTTTGTTCCGTTGGAATCATCGACTTTGAGAACAATTTCGTTCTTTTCTTTGTCAACCGAATGAATCGCGGCAATAATCCCGCCAACTGTCAAAACCCGATCATTTTTTTCAAGTGAGTTCAGCATTTTACGATGTTTTTCTTCTTGTCTTTGTTGCGGACGCAGCATAAACAGCCAATAGAAAATGACGAAAAACGGCAGCATAAACAGGATCACCGTCAACCCGCCGCCCGGCGGAGGTGTTGCCGGAGGAGCGTCCTGAGCAAAAAGCGGAATAAAATATCCCATGTAAGCAAACAGCATTGTCATTGACTCTACTTGAAAAAAAACGGACAAAATTAACTCAACACGGTTGGAGCAAAACCACAAAATTTCACCAATTAAAAGATGTAGGTCAATATCTTAGACGCAATTCAACAAAATGACAAGCCCATGCCCAAAATTTTCTAAAAAAGTTCCGTATGAGAACCTCTAAAATTATTTTTAACCGCAGAAGAACATAGAAGAAAAGTCCGCAGATTACAGTCCGCAGATTACGCAGAGGAGAATAGTTCGCAGAGTAACTGTCTATTTTTATTAACCATTGAATACACAGAATACACGGAAATTAGTTGATAGTTGAGAGTGGACAATGGATAATTCGCATGCGGATTTCCTGCCGCAACGACAATGATTCCGCTTGCGACACTATTCACTATCCACTCTTAACTATCAACTAATGTCCGTGTATTTCGTGTATTCAGTGGTTAATAAAAATAGACAGTTACATGAAATGCTCTTGTATTTATCTCGGATTTTTGTTATCATTCCAACTTCCAAAGTTGGCAGTATAGCAATTATAAATCACGATGCAAAACCGGTTTTTGAATAGTAATTTGCACATACCCGCCTTAAAACTACAAAATCTAACTTTGTCCGTTCGCGAAAACCATAAACTCAAGGACAATAACTATATCTTTTATTGGCATGAAAATTGCCCTATAAATATTATTTTAGACGGAAACAAATGGTAAATCGCCATTACAAAATATTGTAAAGTTTCAAACCTCATTAAAAATTTTCACAAGAAAACCCAATCCACTCCAATGCCGATAAAATCCAACCAGTCCGAAATTACCGATGCGGAAATTGCAAAACTAAAAGAATCCGCAATTTTCGCCGAAAAAGGAAAAACTCATTTCACCGCACGATTTCTTGTTGTCGGCGGATTGATGACGCCGGAAATGCTTCGCGCCGCCGCAACAATCGCCAAACGTTACGGCAATGGAACCGTTCATCTGACAACTCGGCAAGGTTTTGAAATCCCGCATATTCCTTACGAAAAGTTGCCGCAAATGCGGAAAGCCCTTGAGAAATTGCCGATAGAACCAGCCCGAAGCGGAAAATGTGTTCGTTCCGTTGTCGCTTGTCCGGGAACTTATTGCAAGTTCGGCGGAATTGATACGCAAGGATTAGCGAAAGATATTTCCAAAAAATTCGGAAAACGTAAAAATCTGCCGCATAAATTCAAAATTGCCGTTACCGGATGCCGGAATTGTTGCGCAAAACCACAAGAAAACGATCTTGGAGTGTTGGGTGTCGGTAAAAATTTTGTAGTTCTTGTCGGCGGAATGGCTGGAAAAACGCCGCGTTGGGGTGACCGTTTGCCGTTCACTCTGCAAAATAAAACCGAACTTCTTTCGCTGATTAAAGTTATCATTGATTGGTATGCAGCACACGGTCTTGACAAAGAACGTTTCGGAGCAACAATCGAACGAATCGGACTATCAAATATGCTGGTTGACATCGGGAAAACGCCGTGATATTTCACAGAGCCGTTAAATATCACGGGGAAAGCATAAGGAGTTTCTCTTTTTGGCTTAACCGGTTATAATATTTTTATATGAAAAAAATCACAGAACCGTTAA
>JAITQV010000159.1 GCA_031288765.1 Planctomycetaceae bacterium | reverse complement strand
TGCCGCTTCGATTTCTCCGCCCAAATCTCAACCGCCGACGGTAAAACCAAATCCGTAATGATCGAATTGCAAAAAGCAAAGTTTTCGTCGGATATTATGCGTTTCCGCCGTTATCTGGGGTTGCATTACCAAAACCCCGATAATTCCTACGGCAAAGAAGAAAACAAAAAAGCGTGCCAAATTTATGCTATCTTCCTGCTGGGTTATGATATCGGTGTTAACGATTGTCCCATTATTCAGGTTGATCAGAATATCAAAGACGGAACAACCAAAAAAAATCTCAATGTAACAAATGAATTTATCGAAGGTTTGCACCACCGTTCGTGGATTGTGCAATTCGACCAACTGAAACAACACCGCCGTAACGATGCCGAAAAACTGTTGAGCATTTTCGATCAAGGAAATCGCACCGCCAACCGCCATATCTTGAATGTGGACGAAAACGAATATCCCGAAATGTACCGCCCGATAATTCGGCGTCTTCTCATGGCGTCGGGAAATGCGGATATTCAGGCGGAAATGGAAATGGAAGACGATTTCATGAAAGAGCTTCAAGACAAGGAACGCTCTATCATTGAAAAAGATAAAGCACTTGAAAAAAAAGATAAAGTAATTGAAGAAAAAGATAAAACGATTGAGGAAAAAGATAAAGTAATTGAAGAAAAAGATAAAGTAATTGAAGAAGAGAAAAAAGTAAATGAAGAGAACAAAAAAGCACTTGAAGAACAAAACAAATTAATTAAAAAATTGCAGGAGCAATTGGCAAAAAGCCAACTGTAAAAATCCCCTTTTATATCCTCCTGATTTTTAACATCAAAGTTGTCTTCCAAAATCCCGCCGAATCATTACAATATTTTTCCATGCATGAAGAATTGATTCCGGTTATCGACAAACTTGAGCAAGCCGTTGCCGATCGAAACGCTCAGGAAATTATTGCTATTCTCGCCGATCTTCAAAAGACATTCATTTATTCCGGCAATGAAATTTATGAGCGGTTTGAGAAAATTAAAAACGAAATGATAACCGTCCTTTTTGAGACGATAAATATCACCGAAATTTTTCAATTGTTCTTAGATAAACTCAATCAAAAAATCTATGTGTCGGATATTTGGACGGCACTGGAAACTATTGCTGATCGTGTTTCTTTCGATGCTCTATGGACAATGAAAGATTATTACGGTTTCCCCGGTTCTTTTCTGACTCCAAAACTGTACTCCATTCTTTCGAACGAGCCGAACATCAAAATTAGTGAAGAACTGATAGACAACATTGAACGGTTAGCAAATCGTGAATCCCAAGAAGGAACCAATTACAGCGAACATCAAAGCCGTATGTCGGCATTTAAGTATATTCGTTGGAATCCGGATGATGGAGGACTTTCCGATATCGTTAAACTTTTGGGAACCCGAAAAGATCCGGTTGCTCGTGCTGCTTGTAAAAAGTATCTACTGAGATTACCTTGGGGAACAGACCGAAGAGCAACAACATCACTTCTTGAGGGTATGTCAAAGCAAAGTGATGTTGAACAACAAGAATTGTTTAAACTTGCGTTATCTGTTCATAAAGAACCGATCATGCTCCGTCTATGGATTTGGCGAGCTTTATTTTATACGGATCCAACAGAAACTCTGCTTGGAGTTATGAATGATTTTGCCGACTATAAAAAATCGGAAGACTTGATACTTCTGATTGATTTTCTGGGAAATCTTTTTCAGTATTTACAAACCGAAAAAAAGGAGTTTAACGAAGAGCGGGTTATTGCCGCTGCTGAAAATGTGAACACTGCCCGATGGTCGTTTATTGTTCGCGGTTATTATGGAATCATGCTTAAAACCATGCTTCCAAAATCAAATTATCGCAACAAAAGTAGTATTCTTGGTCGAGGATTCGTTCTCATCGCCAATATTTGGGACAGAATTCAACTTGATCACATGGGTTGTGTGATACCGTTTTTGTTGATGTTAGGTGTTGTGTTCTTTTTTCTCAAGGGACTTGATTTTTTGATTGGAAAAGCACCGAAAGAATCGCCTCTTTACACTTTACCTGCTGGGTTTTTCGGTTTTTGGATCGCTTGGGCAATAGTCAACATGCGAACCCACTTTTCAGGTCAAAAATCACTTGGACAAAAATTTTGTGCAGTTCTCATTTATTTTGGAACTCTTATTTCGGCGATAGTAATTTCGATTCTGATCCGGTTGTAAATATTTATACTTTATGTTGTCAATAAGTTTGTATTTTTGTAATATTTCTGTGGAATTATTAAATTATATTGTTATTGACCAAACGATACGTTTTGAAAAACTTTATATAAAAGGTACAAGAATAACTGTCGGCGATATTTTTCAAGGGTTATCAGAAGGTATCTCTGTAACTGTCTATTTTATTAACCGCAGAATATACGGAACACACGGACATTTTAGTAAATTGATACGATCACAAGTTTATTTTTTGAGGATACAAAATGAATACAATAATAAAAAAACCTTTTTGCGTCCTATTTTCTATAAATAAACCAACCTTGAAGTTGTACGTAAACATTATTACTATTACAAATTCCGTGTATTTCGTGTGTTCAGTGGTTAATAAAGAGACAATTACAAAAATATCTGTTTACGGATCTTGCGAGGTATATTAATTTTCTGTTATTAACGATTTTATGCGTATTCTTCACACATCGGACTGGCATTTGGGGCAAATCTGGAACGGCAGATCTCGGAAACAAGAATCGGCGGCATTTCTTAATTGGCTGCTTGAATTACTCAAAAGTCAATCTGTTGACGTATTGATTGTTGCCGGCGATATTTTCGATACGGGAACGCCTAATCCCGAAAGTCAGATGTTGTATTACCGGTTTCTGCAACAAGTTTCGTCGGTTTGCCGGGCAACCGTGATTATTGCCGGCAATCATGATTCGCCTTCCTTTCTGGACGCTCCCAAAATTTTGTTGCGTGAACTGAATATTTATGTTTCGGGAGTTGCCGGGCAGCCGGAAGATGAAATTATTGTTGTGAACAATTCCAAACATAAACCGGCAATAATTATTGCGGCTGTTCCGTTTTTGCGTGACCGCGACATCCGAATCGGCGGAAGCGGCGAATCTTCCGAAGAAAAAGAGAATCAATGTATTGTTGGTATTCGGCGCCATTACGCGCAGGTTTGCGAAGCGGCGGAGGCGATGCGCCGTAACATAAAACGGGAAATTCCTCTTGTGGTT
Organism: Planctomycetaceae bacterium; assembly: GCA_031288765.1. GTDB lineage: Bacteria > Planctomycetota > Planctomycetia > Pirellulales > Thermoguttaceae > WRKP01. Next base: position 5,407 of record JAITQV010000159.1, on the reverse strand, counting down.
ACCGGACATCTTTTTGTTGCGGGCGGAAAAACTTCGGAACGGGTTCGGGATATTCACGTCGGAACTCTTGGTCAATTGGGAAACGATGTTTTTCCGAACGAAATTGATTATCTTGCGTTGGGACATTTACACATTCCTCAAACGGTTGCTCATCAGGAAACACGGCGTTACAGCGGTTCGCCGGTTCCGATGAGTTTTGACGAAGCGGCTCAACAAAAATTTGTTCTGCTGGTTGATTTCGACGGTCGAACGCCGACAGTTCAACAGGTTCCGGTTCCGGTTTTTTCAAAGATTGTCCGTATTGAAGGCAGTCTCGAAATGATTCGCGAAACATTAACCAATCCTGATTTACGAGCCAAACTGCCGAAAACCGCTGTTGAACCGGAGATTTTTGTTGAAATTATTTACACGGGAACTCAATCGGAACCGGATTTGATACGCAAGATCAATGATATTATTACGGAAATGAATGAAACGATTTTTGCAATGAAAGAAAAGATTGTGGTTGTTCGTGTCCGGTATGACCGTTTCGCCGTTTCAACACCGCTGCAAACTGCAACACCGGAAAAGCTGGAAGATTTGAATCCGGTGATTATTTTTGAACGGCTTCTCGAAAATATACAAAAAAGATACGGTAAAAATATTATTGAACGGAAAGACGAATTGATGCTTGCTTACAAGACAATTCTTGAGGAATGTTATTCGCAGGCAAATCAGGAAACTGACGAAGTTTCGCCGTAAATATTGTGTTGGTAATTTGCCGTTGTGAAACAGATTAACGGAACAGATTAACGGAACGATTTAACGGCTGCGGTAACAACTCCCCAAATCTCCAATTGGGATTCTTCATAAATTCGCAACGGTTTGAATAAAGGATTTTCGGGACGTAATTCAATTGTTCCGTTACGGATTATCAGCCGTTTTACCGTAAATTCGCCGTCTAAAACGGCAATCACAATATCGCCGGAAACAGGCGGCAAACTCCGGTCAACAATGAGAAGATCGCCGTCAAAAATTCCCGCTCCCGTCATGGAATCGCCGCGAACCCGCAGGAAAAATGTTGCTTCGGGATGTTTGATTAAATGAGCCGTCAAATCAAGACTTCCGCCCGAATGATTTTCCGCCGGAGAAGGAAAACCCGCCGGAACTTCCTCAGACGCTACCGGAAAACAGGACAAAACCGATGACTCAAAAAACTTTTCCATAAAATAATTCGTAACCGTTGACACCAATCATTAAAACAGCCGGTGATTTTTGTTATTTTATTGTGTTGAACATCATGCGGAACTTATTGTCCGAAAATACCGATACGGAACAGTATCCACAAGGCGTTCAGAGTTTCCTTTTGATTAATTTTAGAGGAACCGAAACGGCGGTCAACAAAAATAATCGGTACTTCCGTAAATGTAGCGCCTAATTTTTTGAGCCGGTATAAAATTTCTTCCTGAAACGAATATCCTTTTGAAATAATTTTTGTATCGTCGAGTTTTTTTAACAACTCAACCCGGTAACAGCGGAACGCACCGCTGTTATCTTTTGTTTTCAGACCGAGAAAAAATTTTGCGTAAAGATTGATACAGCGGCTCATCATCCGGCGGTAAAAAGGCCAGCCTTCAACTCCGCCGCCCGATACATACCGCGAACCAATCACCACGTCAAAACCTTGCTCTCCTTCTTCGGCTTTGGAGCGAATCGCCGGAAGATAACGGGGCGGATGACTCAAATCGGCATCCATATTAAGAAGAAAATCATAGTGATTCTCAACGGCATATTTCATTGCGGCAAGTGTTGCGGAACCAAGACCGAGTTTACCGGGTCGGCGAAGCAATTTCAGACGCGGTTCCGTTGGCATCTGCTCCGCAACCCAGTCGCCGGTTCCGTCCGGCGAATTGTCGTCAATAACCAAAAGATCAACATCCGAAGCAAATTCGAAAATCTCTTTCGTAATCAAAGGCAAATTTTCGCGTTCATTGTATGTTGCCAGCGAAATTAAAAAACGTGACATTATCGATAACAAAATAAAAATTGTGAAAAAAATAAGTAATTATTCCGCCGATTGTTTTTCAGCGTGTTCCGCGTTAAAAAACAAATCGTATCTATTCGGCGGAAACATTTCACTGAATAGATACAAAATACGTATTGAGTAATATTTTAGCGGTTTTCTATTTTTTCGGCAATCAACCGCCCGAAAATCGGTTGCCTGCCGACCTTTTCCCTTACAAAACCACACCCCTGAACCTCAAAAATATCGAAAAATGTCATACGACAATTACCAATTGTCACACGACAATCGCCGGTTGCCAAACGACAACTGTCGGTTGTCATACGACAATCACCGGTTGTCGCACGACATCTGTCGGCTGTCATACGACAATCGCCGGCTGCCAAACGACAATTACCGGTTGTCGCACGACAATTGCCGATTGTCACACGACAATTGCCGGTTGTCATACGACAATTGCCGGTTGTCGCACGACATTTTTTGCATTTTGCATGTCCGAATGTTCAAAAAAGATACAAATTCGCTCAAAATTGCTGCATAATAAAACAATTTGGTCAAATTATCCCAATTTTTAATAAGGTAGGCAACGTTTCGCCGAAACGTTGCGTCGGCGTTAGCCGACCTTCGTATATGTGGTAAGGGCGAAAAATCTTTCGCCCCTACATTGCGGCGGTGGGTGAAAACCCTTCGGCGAACGGTTGCCTACCTGACTGAATAGATACAAAATAGACACAAAAAACGGATTAAAAAATATAATGAACGCTCATAAGTGTATAAGAGACCGGAATAAAAGTCAATTATCGGCGGATTATCTTCATGGCGGTTGAATGAAACCTATAAAATGATATACTTTTTGCTGATTTTGAACAATTTTGTTGATTTATTTTTTCGAATGTAAACAAAAATGCACAACGACTATTATAAAGTATTGGAGATTCCTAAGACGGCGACTCATGAAGAGGTTCAGAAAGCCTACCGGAAATTGGCGAGGAAACACCACCCGGATATGAATCGGAACGACCCGAAGGGAGCAAAGGAAAAATTCCAAAAAATTCAGGAGGCATTTGATATTCTCGGAAATCCTGAAAAGCGAAAGATTTACGATCAATTTGGTGTTTCGCCGGATCAGATGGGTTCCGGCGGCGGTCAGGGACCGTTCCAATGGTCTTTTGGCGGCGGTTCTCCGGGCAGCGGAGCATTTCGCGGCGGCAGTCATTTCAATTTTGAAAATTTGGACGATCTTATAAAAATGTTTGGCAGCGGGTTTGGAAACGGTCAAACATCGGACGAATTTATCAATACGGGTTCGGGTCGGCGGTCAATACGCGGTTCCGACATGGAACATAATCTTACGATTCCTTTTGTTTTGTCCGTTGAAGGCGGGAAAATTGATATGAAAATCCGGCGTCAAAACGGTCAGGAGGAAACGGTTACCGTAACAATTCCGGCGGGAATTGATAACGGTAAGAAAATTCGCCTCAACGGGCTTGGCAACACCGGTCAATACGGCGGTAAACCGGGGAATCTTCTGATTACGGTTAATGTGGCGGAACATCCTTTTTTCCGGCGTAAAGATCAACATCTTTATGTTAAAATTCCTGTTACGCTCAAAGAAGCGGTTTTTGGTGCGAAAATTGATATTCCGGCTCCGAAGGGCAAGGTAACGCTGACGGTTCCGGCGGGTTCGAGCAGCGGCACGAAATTACGGGTTCGCGGCTGCGGTATTGTTACAAAAGAAGAACACGGCGATCTTTTTGCGGAACTTTCCGTAATATTACCGAAAAAATGGACTTCGGCGGAAAAAGAATTATTACAAAAAATCACTTCCGAACCTGCGGAACCGGTTCGGAGCGAATTACATTGGAACTAAAGAAAAACTTATTAATAGACCTTTTCGCCGACTTAAAAATACAAAACGTACACAATTTTGACGGTTATAAAGTAAGACGTTTTTGTTATATTTTGGTGTTTAAGCGGGTTAGTGGACTTTCCCAAGAATTTTGATTTCAGTTGTCAATTCTTTTAATAAACCACAGGAGTTAATTTTACTATGCGATTCATTGTTTGTTTTTTAATGTTGTCTGTTTTTGTTTTTGCTGAAGAACCGATTCGTTTCAATTCGCATTTTCCCGGCGGTAGTCTTGGCAAGATTCTGGCGTTGGAAAAACCGGATTCGTTTCGCTGTTTTATTCCCGGTCAGTACAACGAAGCCGGGCGTAATCGCCAAACAAGCTGGTTCTTTTTCCGCATCGAAAATGTCAAAGACCGCGATGTAACGCTTATCATGACCGATTATATTGGCGAATACAATCTTCGATTGGGAGCGGTTCCAATGAAGGCAAGTATCCAACCCGTTTGTAGTGAAGACGGTAAAACATGGAAACATATTGACACCATGATATGGGATAACGAAAAAAAGGAAGCCATACTCCGTTTGCATCCGAAAACCGATACACTTTGGATCGCTCATGTCCCGCCATACACACATAGCCGTATTTTTGATTTTGTACGGGAAATGGATACTTCACCGTATGTTCGTGTTGAAGTATTCGGTGAAACCGTGCAAAAAAGACCGCTGCATCTTTTGACCATTACCGATTGGAATGTTGACGATACGAAAAAAGTCCATCTTTTTCTCATGACTCGTCAACATGCGTGGGAAGCACCGACTTCGTTCATTGGCGAAGGAGCCGTAAGATTCCTAATTTCCGACAACCCACAAGCGGTTGAAATCCGACGGCAGGCAGTTGTTTCGTTTGTTCCGACATTGGATCCGGATGGTTGCGAATCCGGCGGTGTCCGGTTTAACCGTAACGGCTATGATCTCAACCGGCATTGGAGTCATATCGATATTCGTTCTAAAAACGATTTACAACGAATGCCGGAAATTTTTTATGCGTTGAAAATGATAACGTCTCTTCATGCACAAAAACCAATTGATTTACTTATGAGTCTTCATAACCAGGAAACCGGTGATTGTCTGATGACTGCCGTTGATACGGAAATAACCAAAAGTATGATGCGGCATTTTGAAATATTTTTGTCCGAAAATACGTTTTTCGATTCCACACATCCCAAAATGCCGATTCGTTTTACCATACCGGAAAAAGCGGATTCGATAGAAGCCTTATGGAACAGACATCGGATTCCTGTTGCCATTCTGGAAATTCGTGTCGAGCAACACCCAAAACTTAACCGCCATACAACATCGGAAGATTTTATCAATTTTGGTAACGGTTTGATTCGAAGTATGTTCGATACCGTAAAAAAACCGTAACCGTTCATTTTTTGAAAAATGCAAATAACTTTGTATCGTTTGATTAAGCTTTCGTCAAAGAATTTTATTATGTTTTTTGTTAAATGGTGATGTTTCCAAAAAAACAAAACTCAAATACAATTAAAGGT
>JAITQV010000158.1 GCA_031288765.1 Planctomycetaceae bacterium | reverse complement strand
TGAAGTCCATCTCTCCAGAGATAAAACCCATTTCTCGAGAAACGAAAGCAAAAAATCGGTTTTTGAAGTTCAAAAATTGATTTTTGAACTCCATCTCTCTAGAGATGAAACCCATCTCACGAGAGATAAAAATTATCTCTCCAGTGTTTTTTTCACTTTTTTACCCAAAAACCGGAATTTCCACCATTCCAATTATTTAATGAGGAGGCTTATGAACAACTTAATTACAAATTTCGTTCCGTTGGTCAACATGATTTTGACCATTCCGAAGCAGCCGACATTATGGCAGAGAAGGAAAAGGGTTTTAAAAATCAAAAGGTAGGTAACCCTTCGCCGAAGGGTTGCGTCGGCATTAGCCGACAATGAATTTATGTCATGCTGGTTATTTTGGTTGCCTACCTTGTGAGATTCCGATCCGTAGGTTGCGCTTCGCTCCACCTACGGTTATGCACATCACACCCCTGGCGGGGTTTTCAGTATTAATACTGAAAACAAATCACTAAATAGATACAATAAAAACAAAAAATAAAATGTGAAAAGACTCACAAATTATTTTTTCTGGGGGGTATATTGACCGATAATTTTTAAAATATAGAATAACCGATTAAATAATTTTCCATATTTTAAATTCAATATTTAGGAGATTAAATTACGTTTTGAAAAATAAGTAGCCCGAATTTTTGTTCGGGTGAAAAAAATAATCGAGTACCATAATTTATCTGTCTTTTTTACAAAATTGTTAAAAATTTTTGTTGCTTTTATAGACAAAATTATCAAAATAATCAGTGAAACGTTTCATACATATTATTTAACAACAATAATTATAGTTAGATGCAGAATAAAAATATTCCAGATATGCCTCAGGAATTTTTGACTTTTACACTTGAACCGTTGTATTTTTATACTGGTGTGCCCTGGGAAGTCTCTAAACGTGGAGATTGTGTCTCCGTCTCTACAAAAAAAATGCGTTGGGGATGTATCGTAATACCTATTTGTATCATTATATTTTCAATTTTATGTCTATCATATCTTTTTTATCATCATGATACATACACTTTCCTTAAAACTTTTTTAATCAAAAATATAACGCCTGAATTTGAAAATATAATTCCTGAACCAGAATCTAATAGTGATGCAAAAATAATTTCTCAAGGTCTTTTGGTTACCGCATTTGTGTTACTGTTAATTGCATTGATCATATTTGCTCTATATTGTTTTGATTTTTATATTTGGAAAAACCCAAGATTTGTTTTCAATGTTGTAACAAAGGATATTTCGTTTTTCAATGGGGAAATATGCTATACATCATCTTTATGGCAGGAAATTCGAATTGTTTCTGTTTCAGGATATAACTTTACGCCACATTTAAAAGTAAAATACGCAGGCAATGAACATTTGTACGTTTGTATTCTTGATAATTTTGGGTTATGGCATAGATACATGATTGCGGTTCAGAGGATAATTGAAAGTTCTATATCGGCGGTTGTAGTACAAAATAATATAGAAAAATTACAAAGGTTAATTGGTTGTGATGTGATCAGTGTAAGATATTCTTTGGCACAACCCAATCCTGAACGAACTATTTGTGTACATAAATACTGCGATTTTCAAAAAAAATTGAAATAGATGCGCTTGCTCAACATCTTTGAAATAGCCTAAAATTACTAGTACGATAATAGAATTTAGGACAATTTTTAGGCGATATTATCAGAAATGAAACGAATTATCATTTCTACAATATTCAAAAGTGACAAAATTGTTCAAAATTTTTGTTTTGCGCATACGGATCCCGCAGATAGATCATTGATCATCAGATGAAATAGATTAAATTCGCTCAACACGAACTATTGGTAAGTATAACCGTCCTTCGAGAAATTCGAGATTAAGTTTTATTTTTTTGCAGAGTAGGCAACCGCTCGCCGTAGCGGTTGCGTCGGCGTCAGCCGACTAATTTCTGTTTCCGCACGGCAACCAAAACCAAAACGCCCCCAATTATCGGCGTTAAATTGATTCCCAATTGGCTAACGCCAATGCGACCTTTCGGCGAAAGGCTTTCATCTACGGTTGCCTACCTGACTGAATAGATACTAATAGTGAATAGTTCGCAAGCGAATCAAACATGTTACAGCGATAATTCCGCTTGCGTCCGCCACTATCTATTCACTATTGACTACAAAGGTTGGTATTATTCGAAGAGTCCGAAAATAATTGTTTTATTTTGATATGGAGTTGTTCGGTCAATACCTTCTTCCACAAACGGATTCCAAACGTCCGTCTCCACAAGATAAGAACCGGCAGGAAGACGGTTCGACGAAAAAATTGGAAATGTTGCCGAACCGTTTGGAATAATAGTCGCATAAGCCTGTCGTAATTCGTTGAACGCTGCGGCTTTTGAAAGTGTTGCCGAAAGAACAATCGTTTCCGTTGAAACCGAAACAGTTAACGGAACTTTCTCACCGGCTTTAATGTTTTGAGCGGTGAATAATTCGCCCGCCGGTGAACAAACATGTAACTCCTTAATATCCATACCAAGCCCGTTCGTCGCACTCGGCGAACCGGTTGTCCAATCAAAAGTGATACGTTCTTTCCGTTGCGATTGTGCTTTACGCACGACAAAGTACGAAGGAATCCGTGCACTAATCCAACCGTGTGCCAAAAATTGGTTACCGCCTGCCGTAAGATAAATCTCCAACGATTTTGCGTTACCGTAACCGCGTTCCAGACAAGCGGTGGCTTCTGTTTCCGGTGCGAAAACGATGCCGCGCGGTGTTAAGGTCGAATAAAAACCGACAAAACCAAACGTAACCGCTTCTTCTCGTTGTTGATCAAAAATCGTGTACGTTGCGGAACTTGACTGACGCAAAAAACCTTCCTGAAAAAAACTGACGCCCAATACCAAAACACTGGCAACCAGCGAAGTCAGCGGAACCGTCCATAACAACCAAATTCTCCGTTTCACCAAACTCAAAATATAAATATTGACCGGAGCAATTAACGCTGCAAAAACAACAATCAAAATCATGATCAATTTTATATTGATACCGTAATTGGCAACCACCGGAAGCGATGAAAGCAACGCCGTTTCGCTTGAAAGAACCGCAGACAAAGACGACGAACTCCGATTATATCCTCCGGTACTTGTACTGCGCCAAAGTTTTGCCTGTTTCAAAACGGTTTCCCGAAACGGTTCAATGACCGGTTTTATCGTATCCGTATTTTTATCAAAGACATAAACCAGTCCGAGAACCGCCTGATATTTTTGTATCGGGTTTTGTGCGGAATCTTCCGCAGGCAGCCATTCCTTAGGGATTTTCACGTCGGTTCCGACAACACCAAGTATTCCGCCGGCTTCGGTATATTTTTTTAACGCATCAAAAACTCCGGCGTGCCGTTCCTGAATTTCGTTCCATTCGGAACCGGTCAAAATAACCGCATCAAACCGAGTGTAGGCAAGCCAGTAATCACTCCATTCTTCTACCGGTATATTGGACGTCCACGGCATAAGTTCCGAAGTTATTGTTCCGCTTGATCCGTGAGTAACTGTTGCAGGAACCGTTTTACTCTCAGGAGTTTCCGGCTTATTTTCGGAAGTTTCCGTTTCACCTTCGGGAGTTTCCTGTTTACTTTCGGAAGTTTTCGTTTCACCTTCGGGAGTTTCCGGTTTACTTTCAGAAGTTTTCGTTTCACTTTCAGGAGTTTCCGGTTTATTTTCGGAATTTTCCGTTTCACCTTCGGGAGTTTCCGGCTTATTTTCGGAATTTTCCGTTTCACTCTCTGGAGTTTTCACTTTCTCCGGCGGAATTCCGCTCTGAAACAAATTACGTAAATCACCCGGCACTTCATTACTGCTAAGAATATTGGCGATTTCGTGCGGATAATAAGAATCGCCATGATTGGCAATTCTCCGAAACGGCGTCGAATCGCGTTGATAACGTCCGTCAATAATGACTTGGGCTTCATCGCCGTGCATCGGAAACGGCGGTTGAAGCAAACGGAGAATCGCCGTCGATTGCGGCGGAACCGTAATACTGTTGGCTGACCGCCGCAACTCCGTTTGACCGCGAACAAAATTCGTTTTCGGTATTTCAAGACCAACCGTATGAGCTTTCGTGTCCTTGTTCGTAACACGAAAACGGTATTCCAGATAACCGTAACTCGTCGGCGTACCGGCATCGGAAGTCATGGGAATCTCTTGAATAGAGATTTTACCGTAGTTCGCCGCAAAAAGCCGGTTTTGCCCGAAAAACAGCAACAAAAAAATGTGGAAAATCACAACGTATTTTATTACGGTATTGTGCAACATAAACTTAACCTTTGAAATGTGTTGAATTGTTAATATTTTTGAAATGTTACTATTTCTTTGATTTTGTAAAACGGTTATTTCGGTTTAACCGGTTTACGGTTCAAGGCGGCAAGGGATTTTCGGGGTATTTCTGTTTGGTGGCGAAATTTTTTATTAAACACGAAACTGATACCCAAACCCAATCCTTATCAATGAGCGGCTATTGTACCACAACATCCGTATTGAATACAAGATTCTCCGCAATATTCCGCCGGAATTTTTTGATAGGATTTACGGAATTAGCAGGATAAAAACCAAATAAATCCTGTAAATCTTGTTTATTCTGTTCAAAAGATTGTTTTGGGCAACAATTTTTGGAGTTTTCCTTGAGTAATCAGGTTGAAAATAAGGTTTATCCTGCGTTAGTTTGGTAAATGACAGAATAAAAACTAAATTTTGCTCTCCGAAGGTATCTATTCAATGATTTGTTTTCAGTATTAACTCTGAATCTTAACCCCGCAAGGGGTGTAATGTGCATAACCGGCGGTGAAGCGTAGCGCAACCGCCGGATCACGCCCCTAAAAAAATAGAAGCCCCGCACGGGGCGAGATTATCAGTCAACACAATTATAATCTCGCCCTTGCAGGGCTTTGGGGTGTTGGGGGTTATTGATCCGTAGGTTGCGCTTCGCTCCACCTACGGTTATGCACATCTCGCCCTACGGGCTAAAATATTCGCAAGCGGAATTAATACGTTGTGATAAATCTGATTTCCGTAGGAAATTTCTATCAATAGAAAATCAGTACGACAAATCAATAAATCTCAGTAGGAGATTCATCTAAATAAAAATAAAAAATAAAATGCGAAAAGATTCACAAATTATTTTTTTGGGAGGGGTGTCTTGACCGATAATTTTTTAAATATAGAATAATTGATCAAATAATTTTACATTTTTTAATGTCAATATTTTAGGAGACTAAATTATATTTTAAAAAATAAGTAGCCCGAATTTTTTGTTCGGGTGAAAAAAATAATCGAGTACGTCAACAATATTATGGTCGCTT
>JAITQV010000657.1 GCA_031288765.1 Planctomycetaceae bacterium | reverse complement strand
ACGCCCTACGAAGAGGAATACAAATAAATTTAAGCCCTGAAAGGGCGCAATCCCCATAAATCCTAACATCGTATTTTTTAAATGATTACGCCCCGTTGGGGCTTTAATTTCGTTGTATTCTTTTTTCGTAGGGCGTTGCCCTACGCTACTGATGAAGGGCTTTCAGCCCTAGTTTCGGGATAGCGGACTAAATAGATACCCTATTTGTAAGTTAGCGAAAAGGTCTAATAATTGGTTCTATATTTTTAGGGAACTTCTAAAAAATCCGATTTCAGACAAAACAATTTTCAAAAATGTATTGTTTTTAACATTGTGAATTTTGAAAAAAGAGGTTTTTAGAGTTCCCTATAGTTGTTTTATCTTAACGGACTGGTAAAATGTTGATTCGGTTTTCACTCAAATCAACAATCTTTTTATTACTTTCCTTACCTTATGACTACTAAAAAAATTCCAGCCAAGTCAATTGTTAAAACCAACAAAGCAAATAAAGTTTCACGAAACTCTTCCACAAAACAAAAAATAAAACATACGGAAAAACTTACCCTGTATGACCGGCTTTCACATTTGACATACCGCCAAGCTTGCGATATTCTTGGAGTTGAAGGCGCATTGTTGTTGAGAAGACATTACCCTCTTGATAACCTCGATATCAAAAACGATGTCTATCTCGGCGAAGACTTGTTCCGGCTGTCAATCCGTGAACCCTCTTCCACTCCTATAACAGTGACAATAATGCTCGCCGATAAAGCAAAACATAAACTTGCCGCTTGCTGTTCACTCTGCAACCCGACAAAAGAACCAAACCGGTATTGCGAACACGTCGTCGCAACTATCTCTTTTCTACTCGAAGAAAAATCGCTCATCGGTTTGGCTGAAATTCCAGACCTCGAAACTCCGCCGGAATTACTCTCTCCAAAACAATTACTGCAACGAGCATTGCACGAAAGAGAACAACGCGCCAAAACCGAAAACTTCAAAATCAAAACAACCGATAATAAAACTCCTTGGACGGATTATATTATTGTTAGCGAAATTTCCGGCAAAACCTATCGTGTCGCTCTGCGCAGCACGGAACACGGCGATTCTTACTGCTCTTGCCCCGACTTCAAAACAAATCGACTCGGAACATGTAAACATATTTTACATCTGTTGCATCGTTGCAAAAAAAAATTCGACGAAAAAACTCTCGGTAAACCTTACGCCAATAAAGAAACAATCGTCTATCTTAAATACGGCGAACACCGAACTCTCCATCTCGCTTTGCCCGATGATGTCAACAAAAATATTTATGAAACTTGTATTGAAGCGAAAAAAATTGCGAAACCTTTTCTTGATCGACCCATCAACAATGTTAAAGAACTCTTGAAAGCGGTGTCAAAATTGGAATCGCTCGATTTTCCCGTAACTATTTATCCCGACGCCGACCAATGGATTCAGGAACAAATATTCAAAGATCGTATGAAATCATTGGTCGAAGAAATTCGAGCAAATCCGAAAGAACATCCGTTGCGAAAAAATCTGCTTAAAGTCGAATTACTGCCTTACCAACTTGATGGAATAGCGTTTGTTGTCGGCACGGGGCGTGCGATTTTGGCGGATGATATGGGGCTTGGTAAGACGATTCAAGGCATTGGGGTTGCCGAACTTTTGGCAAGAGAAATTGATATTAAAAAAGTTTTGATTATTTGTCCGGCGTCGGTTAAATCGCAGTGGAAATCGGAAATTGCCAAATTCGCTCCGCACCGTACCGCTCAACTTGTTCTCGGCGGTTCCAGCGAACGTTTCGACCAATACGGTAACAATACTTTTTTCACAATTTGTAACTACGAACAAGTGATTCGCGATATGTTGCCGATAGAACAGACGCGTTGGGATTTGATTATTCTTGATGAAGGTCAACGTATCAAAAATTGGGAAGCGAAAACGGCAAGAGCGGTTAAGGCTCTTAGTTCGCCGTATGCTCTTATTTTAAGCGGCACGCCGATGGAAAACCGAATTGATGAACTTTATTCGGTTGTTCAATTTGTTGATGATCGCCGTTTGCTTCCGGCGTATCGTTTTTTTCATCGTCATCGTATTGTTGAAGATTCAGGTCGAGTCGCCGGTTACAAAAATCTTGACGAGTTGCGCGAACAACTTAAACCGATTTTGTTACGGCGGACAAAGGAATCCGTTCAAATTGATTTACCGGAACGGACGGTGGAAGTTGTTCGTATTGCGCCGACGGAAGAGCAGTTGTCGATGCATGCCGGACACATGCAAACGGTGGCAGGAATTGTCGGCAAGAAATATTTGACGGAGATGGATCTTTTGCGGTTACAAAAAGCGCTTCTTGCGGCGCGAATGAGCGCTGACAGTACCTATCTTGTTGACAAGCAGGAACCGAGTTATTCGAGTAAGTTGGATCGGCTTTTTGAGTTGCTTGAGGAATTGTTGTCGGAGTATGACCGTAAAATTGTCCTGTTTTCCGAATGGACAACAATGCTTAATTTGATTGAGCCGATTTTTGAACAATATAAAACGCGATATGTTCGTCTTGACGGATCGGTGCCTCAAAAGAAGCGTCAACTTTTTGTTCGGGAATTTACGGAAGAACCTGAGTGTCGGGTTTTTCTGACGACGAATGCGGGTTCGGTTGGTTTGAATCTTCAGGCGGCGAACACGGTTGTCAATGTGGATTTGCCTTGGAACCCCGCGATTCTTGAACAACGAATCGGTCGCGCGCATCGTATGGGGCAACAACGCCATGTTCAAGTATTTTTGCTTGTTACTGAAAATACGATTGAAGAGCAGATGCTCCAGACGATTTCGGCAAAACATGATTTGGCGCTGGCGTCGCTTGATGCGGACAGCGAAGTCAATGAAGTGATGCTGACTTCGGGAGTGGAAGAATTGAAACGCCGTCTGGAGATTCTTCTTGGTTCGAGACCGGCGGCGCCGGTTGATCAATCTATGTTGCAATCGCTAAATACTTCGCCTTCAGATGCAACAATAACTCAAATTACTCAACCGCAAGATCAAGAGCCAATCATTCAAGCCGGCGGTGAAGCGCTTCAATCGTTATTCCGTTTTGCGGACACACTGCTTGGAACATTGTCAACAAAGCCCGACACGTTAGCGGCGGCAACAGCGGCTGTTAATAATACAATTAATACTACAAATATTTCCGAACAGATATTACCGGCGATTCAAAAAGCGGTTGCGCAATCGGTTCGGGTTGAATCCGACGATGAGGGCAAGACGCGTTTATCCTTTACGTTACCGGAACGTCCTGTTCTTGAAGGACTATTACAAAATGCCGCCCAATTGCTCAATTCCTTCATCACGCCAAAACAAGAATAAAAAAAGCATGAATACAATTGAATTATTGGACATCATCCGTAACGGCAAAACAAACACAGTACAACAATTTAAGCAGGAAATTGACGATGATAAAATCACAGCGGAAATGATAGCCATGGCTAATTCCAAAGGCGGTATGATCATTATTGGTGTACAAGATACCGCCGGTAATATAACAGGATTGAGTTATGAACAATTACAATCGTACAACAATAGGTTGGCAACTATTGCCAATGACAAAATAAAACCGCAGATATTTATTTTTACGGAGGTTGTTACGGTCAATGTTAATAATGAGGATAAAAAAGTTTTGATAATAACAATACAAGAAGGAATAAATAAACCATACAAAGATAAAAACGGTACGATTTGGATTAAACAAGGATCGGATAAAAGGAAGTTGACGGATAATGCGGAAATAATGCGGTTGTTTCAACAAAGCGGCATGTTGTTTATTGATGAAATGATTGTGCCGAATACCTCACAAGACGATATCGATTTTCAAAAAGTAAAAAAATATATTAAACGGATTGAAACATTATCGGATGATTTGGATGTTACGGATGATATAAACAAAAATTTACTGAACAATCTGGGCATCATGCGCAGCGCCGGATTAACATTAGGCGGATTGTTATTTTTCGGCAACAATCCGCAACAATATCGCCCTGAATTTTGTATTAAAGCGATTTCCTTTTTCGGTAACAGCATCGGAGGGAATAGTTATCGGGACAATATTGAAATAACGGGAACAATTACCGAATTGTTTGAAGAAGGAATAAGGTTTTTTAAAACTTCGCTTCTGCATAAACAAAACGGACAAAATTTTAATTCGCTGGGAATTCTTGAGATTTCTGAGATTGCGTTGGAGGAATTGTTGCAAAATGCGATAGTTCATCGTGATTATTCTATTAACGCTTCAATAAGGCTAATGATTTTTGATAATAGAGTTGAGATTACCAGTCCGGGTTGTTTACCAAACAGTTTGACGGTAGAGGCTATCAAAATGGGAAGAGCCGCAGTACGTAATAATTTGTTGAGGACATATTGTTCAAAAATGATGAATTACCGCGGTTTTGGTTCGGGAATTGTGCGTGCCTTAAAAGAACAGCCCAATATCGAATTTATTAACGATACAATCAGCGAACAATTTATCGTAAAAATACCAAGAACTTCCGATTCAGAACAATAGTTGCCGAATCAAAATATCAATGTTGTAATTTATTATTACAAATTACAGCGGAAAATAAAACAAAAAAACCTGCCGAAATAATCCGGCAGGTTTTTGTTTGGTTGATTTTTACTTTTAACTTTTATTGTTCCGAATTTCGATAGCCCATAATATTTAATCTTTTTGGGCAAATCGTCGTCGAAGTCCAAGAGCAACAAGACCAATACCGAAAATCAACATGGCGGCGGGTTCCGGTGTTACATTTACATTGTTAATGGAGTTAACGGATTCGGTGTTTTGTGCAATATCTGCCGAAAATGCGATAAAGGACATGTGCGCCGGGTTACCGGAATCAATACCGGAAAACTCAAGCGGAATACCCAAGATCATAAAAGACAAATTATTGTTACCGTTCTCCAGCAATGATGTAATAAATTCATTGGTTAAATCGAGTTCAAGATTGTATCGTCCGGCATAATTATAACCCGATTCAATGGAGTTATCACTTAAATAGTAAAGATCGCTATTTAGGAGAGTTCCGTTGAGATAAATTCCCATAAGTTCCCCCATAATAGAGAATGCTCCATTGATATAATTATAACCGGTTGCCATTTCAAATCCTGTGGTGAACGCTACAATACCTGATTGAACACCTACGAAACCTGTTGCCGGTGAACTGTTACCGAGTTTGTCAATTGAGTTGTCTTCATTGTAATAGTAACTGCCGTATTCTTCCCAGTGAAAACCGCCGTAAGTTGTGAGAACGCCGGCTGTATCACTGACGGCAAAGTGGGACAACCCGCCGTTATTCATTCCGATGCCGCCGTAAAGATCAGCGGTACTTTCATAAACAGTACCTTTTGCCGAAGCTCCGGTCGTACCGGTATAGTTACCTCCCCGAGCGCCATGATCTTTATAGTAATCAACATAACCCAATGCTTCACTACCCTGTTTGTTAAGTACATATTCAACCGCAGAACGCCGTGCATTGACTTTTGAGTTATTATTTTCATTCATTTTAGCTTTGTATTCATCATTGAACACATCGGTGTACATGACCGACCAATTTTTATCTCGTGTATTTGTTGTATCACCCCATGTGCTGTACGAACTAAACTCCCGACCATCAGCGTATCCGTTTTTATCGTGATCTGTGATTGTTCCTGTAACATTGGCTCCGTCGCTGTGATACTGACTGGTTACAGGCAATCCCGTACCGATATAAATTGTATCGGCATTGGTAGCAACAGTAACGGCAAAAGCCAAAATTACTACGATTGTAAAAAAAGTCTTTTTCATTTTTTAATCTCCTTTATCAAGTTAAACTCAGTTTTTAATTTTGCTGTTATCTACACCGTGTAAATAACAAGCAAACGGTTCTTTTAACTACCTTCTTACAGCAATGTATAACTTAATACGCAGATACCTTGCCGATTTTTCAAAAATATTCGAAAAATTTTTTAAATCAGATAGTTATAACGAGTTATACGAACAGTTGCGATAAAGTCAAATAAATCCAATCCGCTCAAAAGAGTAAATAAAATATAAGTTGTTTCAAAACAAAACCTTATTTCATTGAACATTTATTTTTTTTTACCAAATCGAAATACATTTATTTCTCAAAGAGTCGGATTTCTTTCTCGGAAAATAAATATTAGACCTTTTCCCTAACTTAAAAATACGAAAAGTACACAATTTAGGCAATCATAAAAATAAGGCATTTTTGCTAGTTTTCGGTATTTAAGCAGGTTAGGGAAAAGGGTCTAATATTTATTTAGTCAGATAGGCAACCCTTTGCCGAAAGGTTTTCACTTATGAGTACGTTGGTGTTAGCCGATTGGAAATTCTGTCCGCGTGAAAAAATTAAGAGGGTTTCACTTTTTTTTGTTCTTGCCGGATGGCTGCTTGACGAAAAAAGTTTTTGTGTTAAATTAAAAACCGTCATTTTTACTTTACGGTAAAAAAGAAAAGTACGATAAACTAATTATGCAACTTCAACACAGCATCTTTACATTGGGCTTTTATCGGTTTTATTGGTATTTTACCAATAACGCTTCGGTGGGCTTATGTTGATGCGAAAAATTTATAGTAAAAGCCAAGCCGTGAGCGTTTCCGACAATCACGGCTTTTTCTTTTGTCCAAACCAAATGAAAGCCGCCTGTCAAAGCCGGCTTTTTTTATTTTAACGGGAGCACAAAAATGAACCTAAACGATTTACAATTGGAATCTATTGTTTTACCCGGAGTGGATCCGAAACGCCCGATTATTATTGCGGGACCGTGCAGCGCGGAAACGGAAGCACAAGTTATGGAAACTGCCCGCGGTGTTGCAGCGCAAGGGATTAAGATGTTTCGGTCGGGTATTTGGAAACCTCGTACCAAACCGGGCGGATTTGAAGGGGTTGGTGCTGTCGGGTTGCCTTGGCTGAAACGGGTTAAACGCGAAACCGGAATGTACACCGCCATAGAAGTGGCAACCCGTGAACACGTCTTCGAAGCACTCAAAGCCGGAATTGACGTACTCTGGATTGGCGCCCGCACAACTGTTAATCCTTTTGCGGTTCAGGAAATTGCGGATGCTCTTCGCGGGGCAGACCTGCCAATACTAATCAAAAATCCGGTCAACCCTGATTTGGAACTGTGGATTGGGGCGATTCAACGTGTTTATGGAGCGGGACTTCGGCGTCTTGGGGCGGTTCATCGCGGGTTCAGTTCTTACGAAAAAAAACGCTACCGCAACGAACCGCAATGGCAAATTCCGCTCGAACTTCGGCGGCGTATTCCTAATTTGCCGATTTTTTGTGATCCGAGTCATATTAGTGGTCAACGAGACCTGATTGCTCCGCTTTCGCAGCAGGCAATGGATTTGAATTTCGACGGTCTTTTAATTGAAACGCATTGCAATCCTGATGGCGCATGGAGTGATGCGAACCAACAAATCACGCCGGAAATGCTTGATCATCTTCTTTGCATGTTGGTTATTCGCAACGCCAATCGTCCTTCGGAGAGTCTTGCGGAGTTACGGTGCCGGATTGACCATATTGACGACCAAATTCTGGAACTTTTGTCCAAACGTATGCAAATTTCCGGCGAAATTGGTGTTTACAAAAAGGAACACGAAATGCCGATTTTTCAGGCGGCGCGGTATGCTGAAGTTTTGGAGCGATGTTCGGAATTAGCCAAACATCTCGACCTCAACCCCGAATTTATCCGGCAACTCATTCAAGAAATTCACGAAGAATCCGTCCGGCGGCAAATGATGATTATGAATTAGAAAAATAGTAATATTTCAGTGATTGTATCTATTCAGTGATTTGTCAAACTATGATGCCGAACCAACCTTATTTTTCTAACAAAACAACCGTTGTAGTTAATAACTAATAGTTTGCATGCGTTCTATTTACCAAGATTATTAAATAATCCGCTTGCGACACTATTAACTATTCACTATAAGCTATTAACTACTATGGTTGTTTTATTTGGAAAATTAGGCGGAAATGATGTTTATTATTAAAACAAAAAGTCCGCCGTAATATTATCTAATTTTAACGTATTTTGCGTTAAAAAGATACTGCCGGTTAATTTCTTGTACGTTAACCAATTAATTATTATTTTGTGAATGGAGCGGTTTTTTTTTGAAACGATACGTTTTTCCGCTTTCCAATTCTGTTGCGTTATTAACCGGTTTCCAACCGTTTTCCGTTTGAATTTCCGATGCAGCGTCTTTCCAATCCGGCAAATTCAAACGAAAATGGTGTTGGCGATACTCCAATCGGGTCAATGGATTTTCCGGTGTTCCCTGTAACGTATTGTGTTGCAGACGTTCAACGTCAGG
>JAITQV010000618.1 GCA_031288765.1 Planctomycetaceae bacterium | reverse complement strand
TCAGGGAACGGAGAAATTCGATCAAACCATATCGGCAGCCCAAAACAGTCGGCGACCAACAGATCATCGCTTTTTTGTTATTGATATTAATTTGCCGGAGGACAAAGCCTTGCGGACCGGGGTTATGTTCTAATGCTGCTGTGGTGTTTTCCGCCGCCGGTTATGCACATCTTGCCACGCGGGCTTAGAACAAAAAAACATTCCACTGAATAATTACAAAATCAAGTAGAAATAAAGTTTTCCGGCGTCATTACTCAACAAATCACCAAATAAATACGGAATTTTGGGCTTATTTAAAAATTGGGGTTGCCGAAATAGACGTTTTCCTGTAAAATCCCCAACCATTCGGAGAAATACCCGATTAAAATAAATTGACATAGATAGTTTCAGGAAAATTCAAGGATGAATTTTCAATAACCGAGCAAGGAGGCTCTTTTTCATGTTTGGGATTCAGGTAATTCTTTCAACTCTTATTTTGGCTGCCGTTCCCGCTCCACAGGACGCAACTCTTCTTTTCGTCACAACACCGGGCTGCGAATCATGCCGGCAAGTTGTCCCGTTGATCCAAGAAATCGCCGAAATGGGTTATTCCGTTGAAACTGTTGACGCCTCACAATATCCCGATCTTGTCCGCGATCAACTCAAAGTTTCCCAATTTCCCACCTTCCTCATGCTTTCCCATGACCGCATTATTGACCGTGTAACCGGCGGCGGTAACCCGATTTCCCTGAAACCGCGAATCCTTTACATGTTCGAACGTGCCGCCGAATCCCGTCGGAAAAACAACGAAATTATTCAGGCGTCGTTTGTAACTCCCTCGCCCGCGTCAGTCAATACAATAAACAAAACCGCCATAGATAAAATAGACAATGCGGAAATGCCGGAAATCAATGAAAATCCGGTAAATTATCCGATCAATAATCCCGTGAATAATCCGTCAAAAAATTCCGAAACAATCTCCCCTTGGATTACATCGTCGGTCAAACTTCGTGTCGATGCCGATAATACCCATTCGTGGGGAACCGGAACCATTATCGATACACGAAAAGGCGAAGCATTGATCCTGACCTGCGGTCATATTTTTCGTGATTCTCAGGGCAAAGGAAAAATCGAAGTTCATTTGTTCGGGCAAAATTCCAGTGTGAGGGTCTTTGGACGTTGTTTGTGTTACGATCTTGAAATTGATTTGGCACTTGTTGTTATTGTTCCGCCGTGTCCGGTTCGGGCTGTTCCGATTGCGCCGCCGCAATATCGGATTTCGCCGAAACAACGTGTTTTGAGTGTTGGCTGCGACGGCGGCGCGAACCCAACAGTTCGGGAACATTATGTCATGTCAACGGATCGGGTTGGAACTCCGCGTGAAAATATTTTGCCGTTTCATTATATTCAGGTGTTTGGTGCGCCGGTCAGCGGTCGGAGCGGCGGCGGACTTTTTACGGAAGACGGTTATTTAATTGGTGTTTGTAACACCGCCGATCCGGTTCAGAACGACGGACATTTTGTGCCGCCGCAAATGATCCGCCATGTTTTACAATCAATGCAGCTTTCGGAGATTTACGAAAATCCCTCTTTAACGGATTCTTTGTTAGCCGGTTTTTCGCCCACTCCTGTAACCGCAACACCCAATCCGGCGTTTGCAAATTCGGCAACACCGTCTGTAACTCTGCCGGCAACACCATTGGAACCGCTCAAACTTGAGCCGTTGAAAACAGCGGTTCGACAAATCCCCGTAACAATTGCGCCGGAAATCGGACAGGGAATGGACGAAAAACAGCGGGCGACATTGGAGGAGATTAAACGCCGTACACAAGATGGCGATGAAGTGATTTTAATTGTCAGGTCGCGCCGGAATCCTGAAATTCCCGACGTGATTTTTTTGAACGGAATCTCCGATCAATTTCTTGACACTTTGACAAAACACGAACCGGTTTCCAATACATCTTCTTACAATCCGGTCATTTTCTCATCGCACGAAACTCACAATCCGAATTTACACCCCCTTAATTCTCAACTTAATTCTCCGCCGGTTCCGATTGCCGACCGCCAACCGGTTTCTTTTCCCGTGCTGCATTAGTATAATGAAACGGTGTTAAAAACTCCGTGTCGTTTTCCAAACGATTTTCGGACGGATTTACAATAAATTTACGATAACTTTGCAACAAATTTACAAAGGAGAAAATCATGTTAAAGATTGGTATTACGGGTCTTGGTTTTATGGGGATGATTCACTATTTGGCGTATCAAAAACTCAGCAACGTCAAAGTTACCGCGATTTGCGAAACAATTCCCGAACGCCGCCAAGGTGATTGGACAGGCATTAAGGGGAATTTCGGACCTCAGGGAACAAAGATGGATTTGACGGGTATTGCGACTTACGCCGATTTGAACGGAATACTCGCCGATCCGAATGTTGATGTGCTTGATATTTGTCTTCCGCCCAACGCTCACGCCGCAACTGCAATTGCCGCGTTGAATGCCGGAAAACATGTTCTTTCCGAAAAACCGATTGCGTTGAAGCTTGAGGATGCGGATCGAATGGTTGCCGCCGCTGAAACGAATAAGAAACTGTTTATGGTTGCTCATGTGCTGCCGTTTTTTACCGCGTATGCCTTCGTTTATGAAACAGCTCAATCGGGGTGTTACGGGAAATTACTCGGCGGACATTTCAACCGTGTGATTTCGGATCCGGTTTGGCTTAAAAATTTTTACGATATGAACACAATCGGCGGACCGCTTCTGGATTTGCATATTCATGATGCTCATTTTATCCGGTTGCTGTTCGGGTTGCCGAAAACGGTTCAGAGTTCGGGGCGGCTGCGCGGCGGAACTCCCGAATATTTTAGTACACAATTCCTCTATGACGATTCCGATATTCTTGTTACGTCGAACAGCGGTTGTATTTTTCAACAAGGGCGTCCGTTTATGGCTAATTTTGAAGTTCATTTTGAAAAAGCCACGCTGGTTCTTGACGGAGCGGTTCCAACTATTTTAACCGAAGACGGAAAAGCCGAAAAAGCAAAACTCCCCGATTTGGACGAAATCGCCGTATTTGCCGATGAATTGCGGGAAGTTACCGATTCCGTACAAAAAGGAACGGTTTCACCGATTCTCGGCGGTCAACTGGCACGGGACGCATTGTATTTGGCATTGAAGGAAATGGAATCAATCCAAACACGAAAACCTGTCAATTTATAAAAAACATCACACTTTAAAGTAATTGTCTATTTATTAACCGCTGAATACACGAAATACACGGACTTTGTAATAGTAATTAAAGTTTACGTACAACTTCAAGGTTAGTTTATTTATAGAGAATAGGACACAAAAAGGTTTTTTGGTTATTGTATCTATTTTGTATCCTCAAAAAATAAACTTATGATCTTATCTTACTAATTTCCGTGTCTTCTGTGTATTCTGCGGTTAATAAAAATAGACAGTTACAATAGAATTTCCTGTATCTTATAAAATTTTTATTGTATAAAAACCAATGTTCCGATTATTTTCATTATTTTTTTCTATTATTTTTCTTTTGATTCTTTTTTGTTCCGGTTGTAAGGACGACACAATTCCGGCAACATTCGAATCACCTCAACTCGAAACGAAATCTCAACCCGCTCCGCCATTGCTTGTTGATCCGTTTCAACCGCCTCCTGCCGTAAACGTACAAGAGTTGACGGCAGGCGAAACAAAAACGGAACAGGTTATTCCTATTACGCCCGAACCGGTTCAATCCGAAACAATGAATTCGGAAACGGTTAATTCGGAAACGCCGTTGCCGCCAACTCCTCCGGTAAACGATATTTTTATTCAAGCCGTAACAAATCAGGATTTCGCAACGGCTCCAACAGGTTTCGGTTTTGGAACACCGAACACACCGGCTTCGGAATTACCGCCAACCGGTGTAACAACATCCGTTGAATTATTAGAAGAGGTTAAACCAACGGAAGAAACCAAACCAACGGAATCCGTTAAATCAACCGAAGACCTCGCCGGATTTTCTGTAATTCCGGCGGAACCGCAACCTGTTACAACGCCGTCTGTTTCGGAGTCGGAATTAGAATTTCCGGCAACAACAGTTCCTGCGGCAACTTCTGCGGCGGAACCATTTGTTCCTGATTCCGTTCCTGTTACGCCGTCTTCGGTCAATCCGCTTCGGCAGGAAATCAAACCGCCGTCAATAGATGTTGCACAAAATCAAACGGAATTGCCAACGGTTGATGTTGCACAAAATCAAACGGAATTGCCAACGGTTGATGTTGTACAAAATCAAACGGAATTGCCGACGGTTGTTGTTGCACAAGATCAAACGGAACCGCCAACAGTTGATGTTGCGAAAACGAAGACGGAACAACCGTTGGAGTTGAAAGTTGTATCCTCTGATGCGGAGCAGCAATCATTTGATCCTGTTTCGGTTAATGGAGAATTGTTTGTTGGTTGGGAGAAGCCGAAACTACTTCTTGTGTTTACGGGATTTATGAACGGTTATGTTGAGCCGTGCGGTTGTGCGGGTATGGAGCAGATGAAGGGCGGTTTGAGTCGGCGTTATACGTTTTTCAAGGAACTTGAAGAAAAGAGGGGGTGGTCGATTCTTCCGATTGATGCCGGCAATCTCAATAAAGGTTTTGGTCGTCAGGAGGAGTTGAAATTCAATTTTGTTATTGACGAAGCACTTCGGCTGATGAAGTATCAGGCAACCGGAGTCGGAAATCGGGAACTTCTTTTACCGACGGATGCGTTGATTTTGTATTTTGTTGATGTGCCGGGAATTCCGCGCCGTTACACTTCGGCTAATGTTGCAATTATGCAGTTTGATCCTGATTTTACGGCGCCGTACCGTGTTTTTGAACAAAACGGTGTGAAGGTTGGTGTAACTTCGGTGGTTGGTCAATCGTTGCTTAAAGAAATTAACAACGAGGATATTAAACACGAAGACGCGGTGAAACGGTTAAAGGAAATTTTGCCGCAATTTGCAGCGGAAAAATGCGACAAGCGTATTTTAATTATTCATGGTTCGGCGGAGGAAACGAAACGGATTGCCAAGTCAATGACGGGGCAATTCGATTACATTATTTCGAGCGATACGCCGGCGGAACCGCCGTTCCAACCAAACTGGATCGACAACAGCATGTTGATTGAAGTCGGCGAAAAGGGAAAATTTGCGGTTGCGGTTGGACTTTACGATGATCCGAACACGCCGTTTCGTTATCAACGGGTTCCGTTGGATTCCCGATTCGAAAATTCGAAAACAATTACCGCATTAATGCAACTTTATCAGGAACAACTTAAAGAGACCGGTTTTCAGGGACTTGGAATTAAACCGATTCCGAATCGCCGTGCTGTTGAGAGCGGTCGGTTTATCGGTTCGAAATCTTGTGCGGATTGCCACGAATTATCGTTCTCAATTTGGAAAAAATCACGTCATGCAACTGCGTGGCGTTCGCTGGCGGAAACTTCAAAACCGTCACGAACTTTCGATCCGGAATGTATTGCCTGTCATGTTATTGGTTGGAATCCGACGGAATTTCTGCCTTACGAACACGGTTTTCTGGGCGAAAAGGAAACGCCGG
Organism: Planctomycetaceae bacterium; assembly: GCA_031288765.1. Classification (GTDB taxonomy): domain Bacteria; phylum Planctomycetota; class Planctomycetia; order Pirellulales; family Thermoguttaceae; genus WRKP01. Next base: position 563 of record JAITQV010000618.1, on the reverse strand, counting down.
AACTTTTGAATATTGGTTGTGAATCCTGTCATGGTCCCGGCGAAAATCACATTAAGGCGGAACAAGGTTCGGATGCGGTGTTTCAGGAAAAGCATCGTAAAACAATTCGTTTACCGTTTGATGCCGCCAAAAAAGTTTGTATTCAGTGTCATGACGGCGATAATTCCCCGCATTTCGATTTTGAAACTTATTGGGAAAAAATTGTTCATAAAGAGCAATGACAAATCGCGGACAATACCGTATATGGAATTATTGTTGTGATTATAACCTGTATTTTCCCCAAAATGAGTCATCCACGAAAACGGTCTGAAATTCCTTAATCAGCAGTATTAGGATTTACTTTGTCGTTGAGGTTCACGCATTTTCGTCTTGGAGTCTCTGCGCTTTCCGTGCTAAAACCTTCGCAAGAGGAATTATTACCGCAGCGTGTTAAATCCGCTTGCTTTGCCCAAAAATAGAGATAATTTGACCGAATTGTATCATTTTACAGCAATTTTGAGCAAGTTTGTATCTTTTTGAAGCATTCGGACGTGCAAAATGCAAAAAATGTCGTGCGACAACCG
>JAITQV010000554.1 GCA_031288765.1 Planctomycetaceae bacterium | reverse complement strand
ATGCTTGCGAAAAAACCGGAAGACCGCCCAAAATCAACGGACGAATTATTGAAAATGATTCATGCGGTTCGGATTTTTAAGCGTTCACCGATACCGGACGATGTTGCCTGAGGTTGCTGTTCTTAAACTGTTCCGGTCAGGCAGGCAATCGTGCGCCAATCTTTTGATTAACAATTCAAGAGGTTGGCAAATGTTCGCCTACCTTTTGATTTTTATTCGTAAACAAATCAAATCTCGATTATTTACAAATATTTCGCTGAAATATTGTAAAATATAACAATATCCTCAGTCCAATCCTATTTTACGAACATAAACAATTCGAAACAATTACGTTTCGGCAAAACTCAAATTATGTCGTAAAATGATATGTGTTTGTCGCACAATTCCTCTTGTTGTTTATTTGAGGCGGTATAAAATCATTATTGTTTTTATTAACCGCATTCTTAACGGAAACTCAAAACATGGGGCATTTAACACAAATTGATTGGATTATATTGATTGTTTATTTTGCGCTGACGTTGTGTGTTGGTTTTTATTTTTGGCGGCAAAGCCGTTCGCCGGAAGGATTCACCGCCGCAGAACGTTCCATGTCCGGTTGGCTGGTCGGCATTTCTATTTTCGCAACTTATTTGAGCAGTATCAGTTATTTGGCATTGCCCGGCAAAGCCTTCGCCGGAAACTGGAATCCTTTTGTTTTTAGTCTGGCGATTCCGTTTGCCGCATGGATTTCTATTACATGGTTTCTGCCGTATTACCGGAAAACCGGCGATGTTTCGGCGTACGCCAATCTTGAATTTCGGTTTGGTTCTTGGGCGCGTCTTTATGCGAGTATCTTTTATTTATTGACACAAATCGCACGAATCGGTGTTGTAACATATTTATTGGGTTTACCCATGTCGGTTCTTTTCGGCTGGGATTTGGCAACAGTCATCATTGTTACCGGAATTACAACAACATTTTATACATTTATCGGCGGAATTCTTGCTGTTCTCTGGACGGATGCAATTCAAACGGTTGTTCTTTTGGTCGGAGCCGTTGTTTCGTTAATTATTCTCGCCTGCAATATTGACGGCGGAATTGTGAGCGCCGTATCGTACGCTTTTGAACACGGTAAATTTTCACTCGGAGAATTCGGTGTTGCCGTAGAGCAGAAAACAATTTCGTTCAATTTCAGTGCGGCAACAATTCTTGTCGTTTTTCTTTACGGTTTTTGTGACAATCTGAAAAATTTCGGTATTGATCAAAGTTATGTTCAGCGTTATCAGACATCAAAAAATGAAACGGAAGCACGGAAAAGTATTTGGCTTGGCGCTTTGCTTTATATTCCGGTTTCGGCTTTGTTTTTTCTGATTGGGACATTGTTGTTTGTTCTTTATCATACGGGACCGAATCATGTTCGCGATCTTAACGAAGTCCGGCAAATTGTTGCGCATCAGAAATTGATTCAATCGGGAGTTGTTCCAATATATCGGACTGATTCTCAAACCGGTCAACGTGTTTTTGCTGCGGAATATCAAACCCAAGTTGAAACACTTGCAGCAACACTTCAGGACAAAGACATTGGCGACCGTGTTTTTCCTCATTTTATCGGTCAATATCTTCCGCCGGGTTTGGTTGGTCTTTTGATAGCGGCGATTTTTGCAGCGGGAATGAGTACGATTTCCGGCAGTTTGAACGCCTCCGCAACACTGATATTGCGGGATTATTATCTTCGTTTTTTCCGACCGAACGCTTCGGACAAAGAATCCATGCGAATCCTTTATATCGGAACAATTATCTGGGGATGTTTGGGAACGGCTGCCGCATTGGTTTTGATACGATTAACGGACAGCGCGCTTGATATTTGGTGGACGCTTGTCGGAATTTTTGGCGGCGGAATGTTAGGTCTTTTTCTGATTGGAATGTTAGTCAGAAGAGCAAGGAATCTTTCGGCGGTTCTTGCTGTTTTTATCGGAACAATTGCTATTTTCTGGTTTACGGTTCCTGATTTAATCCGCTGGTTTAGGAAACATGATGCTCATGATATGGCGGCGGCGTTGGAATGGTTTGCGGAACAATTGGGCGGAGTCAGTTCCTATCATCCGTACATGATTCCTGTTTTCGGAACGCTTATTATGGTTTTCCTTGCAACGGTTATTTCGTTTTTTGAACGGGAAGAATCCGTCAACAACAGTTTTTCAAAACGGTAATTTTATTTATGTAAAAAGGGAAATATTTTTATGACCAATCTAAATGACAAAACAGTTTATCTTGTTGCCAGTGGGGATTCGCGGCTTTCCGCCAATCAGGATTGTTGGGCGGAACAGGAAAAAATGGAAACCGCACTCGTAAAAGCGGTGGAAAAACTCGGTTATCAGATTAAACGGGGACACGAATATGATCCCGTTGAAAAACACGGCTTTATTTCATCACAAAAAATGGGGCTTGATGTTTTTTCAAAGTTGGATTCCAAACGTCCGATTATTGTTGCCGAATCGGTGTGGCAATATTCGAACCATGTTTTTTCGGGTTTGTACGGTTATGAAGGAGCGATTTTAACGGTTGCCAACTGGTCGGGAACATGGCCCGGTTTGGTTGGAATGTTGAATCTCAACGGTTGTTTGACAAAATCGGGCAAAGAATTTTCAACACTTTGGAGTGTTGATTTTACGGACGAATGGTTTCTTAAACATCTGGACGAATGGTTGAAAACGGGGAAAACGAAACATGAAATGTCCCATGTTAAACCGTTTTCCGCGATAAAAATTGCGGAAGCGGATTGGGAACTTGGTCGGAAGCTTGCCGGGCAATTACGTTCCGAAAAGGCGGTTATGGGAATTTGTGATGAAGGGTGTATGGGAATGTATAATGCGATTATTCCCGACGAATTGCTTTTTCCGCTTGGGGTGTTCAAGGAGCGTCTGAGTCAGTCGGCTTTTTATTACGACACAACACAAGTTTCCGATACGGAAGCCCGTGAAGTTTATGATTGGCTTGTTAAAAGCGGGATGACGTTCCATTTTGGTCGGGACGATAAAAAAGATTTAACTCCGCAACAAGTTCTTATCCAATGTAAAATGTATATTGCGGCGGTTCGGATGGCGGATCGGTTTGGTTGTTCCCTGTTTGGGATTCAGTACCAACTTGGTTTGAAAGACTTGCTTCCGGCGAGCGATCTTGTTGAGGGAATTATGAACAATGCGGATCGTCCTCCGGTCAAAAGTTCCGACGGTCAACGGATTCTTTTTGAAGGCAAACCGGTGTTACATTTTAATGAAGTTGATGAGGGGGCGGCTTTGGACGGGCTTTTGGATTATTATGTGGGGAGGGAGTTGAGCCAGCCGCTTGAAACAACTCTCCATGATGTTCGTTGGGGCGACTGGGATTGTTCGGGGACGGTGAAGGATTTTGTTTGGGTTTTCCAGATTAGCGGGGCGGCGCCGCCGGCTCATTTCAAAGGGGGTTGGAAGGGGTCGGAAAGTTTTCGTCAAACGCCGACTTTTTTTCCGTTTGGCGGAGGAACATTAGCCGGAATCGGCAAACCCGGTGAAATTGTTTGGTCGCGAACATTTGTGGAAAACGGTCAACTTGGAATTGATCTTGGTCGGGGTCATGTTGTTGATTTGCCGGATGCGGAAGCGGAACGCCGCCGGAGATTATGTACATACGAATGGCCTGCTGTTTTTACGGTGCTTCATGGAGTTTCGCGGGATCAATTCATGTCGCGTCATCGGGCGAACCACATTCAAATTGCTTATGCCGGCGATGCTTTTTTTGCCGACCAACGGATTGCGGTGAAAGCGGCGATGGCGGAGGCGTTGGGATTTAAAGTATTCATTTGCGGAGATTATGGGGCGTCAACCGGTAATGGTTAAGGCTGAAATGTAGTATTTCGGCGATATTTTTATCTTTTAATTTTGAACACCCTACCTACGTGCTAAAAAACGCAAGCGGATTTCCCACCGTAACAGCAAAAACTCCGCTTGCGTCCTCAACTATCCGCTTTCCACTGCCAACTATTAACTATTACGGGATTACGGCGTTTTCGATTTCGCTCAAAGGACCTCGTTCCCCCTTTTCGTTTTGCCAACAAATCGCAAAATAAACCGTTCTTCCGCGTTCTTCTTCGGCAAATTCGAATACATGCGGGGTTCGGGTTGCCAAAACCGAACGAGTTAAATCGTTAACATTTTTGGGCGGGGCGTCCAACACCGCATAGAGTATTACGGCGCCGCTGACACCGTAAGGTTTTGCCCTGCCGGAACTTCCCATATCGTGGAACGAAACCGACAGCCGCCGAAAATCCAACACCTCTATATCAAATTCCGGTCGGGTTGACGGGGCAGGAATGGGCGTGGGCGTTCTGTTCCGAACATGCAGCCCCAACGCAATTCGTTGATCGTTGGTGATAATCGGGTTACGCAACCGGTAATTCGCCAACTCCCGGATTTTTTCTTTGAGAATTTTTTTGGCTTCGTTTTTTTGTTCAACGATAATTTTGTTCCTTGCGGGGCTGTCTGCCTGCGTTTGCAAATTTTTGAAATTATCGGTTGCGGTTTCCAGCGCCGAAATTTCGCTTGGCGGTATATCCCATGCTGCGGCGTTGGCGGAAACAATTGCAAAAAAGTTCTCGCTCCAAACGGCAAATTCGGCGTCTTTTTGGGGTAAATAGTCCCGTGTATGCGGCATAACAATTTTTCCTTTCGTTAAAACCGGTAAACAAAATATCAAAACATACGGCACAACATCAAACAACCGGTATTTTAAACGCAAACAACACGGAATTTTCGCGGAAAACCGCAAAACTTTTGAGCGGATTCCCGCGTTTTTCTGCGTATTCCGCGTTAAAAAAAATTCCGGTTTACTGATCTTACGGAATATAGATACGCTTGAAATTAAAACCGGTAAGTTCGTTATTAAAACCACTGACCAACTCATTATAGCAAATTATTTTTAGAAAAAAATATATGAAGACTTAAAAAAAGCCAATGAAGATTCGCAGAAAACCAATGAAGACTCGCAGAAAACCAATGAAGTTTCGCCTAAAGCCTCTGAGTCTTTCGGGGACACCCCCGAATCTTCCAAAAAACCGACC
>JAITQV010000526.1 GCA_031288765.1 Planctomycetaceae bacterium | reverse complement strand
ATTATCTATTTCGAAAACCAACCTTTAATACGATTAAAAATACTTGGTTCTTCTTTTTTGGGCGGCGGTGAATCGGGAGAAGTTACGAGAACTTGGGACGTATAGGAATTACTTTCTTTGGCGGTTACAGCGGAAGGGTTGACCGGAATCTGTGTTGCCGGATGTTGTGCAGCCGAATTTTGTACTGTCGAATGTTGCGCAGCCGAATTTTGAGTTACATGAATCGGTGTTGCCGGCAACGGCATTACCGGAGCCGGAATATGACGGAAAAGATATTGTACCCAATATCCTTCGAGAATGGCAAGAAGATCGGAAATCCGGTCGGAAGAACAACGGCTGTTGGCAACAAGAGCAATTTGTTGTAACACCTTGATTTCGTTTGAAGTAAACGTCATGCGGTAAAGTATGAGGTCATCAATCCAGACCGTTCCGGTACCGTACAAACGAAACCCGATACGAAAATCATTGAGTCCTCTTGCCGGAAGTTGAGTAAACGGAACAATAACACGGTACCAGCGTACTCCGTGTTGCGGCGGCGATTTCACCAAAAGCGGCAAATAAACCGGCTCCACACGATAGGAAAGGAATAATGGTTCCCGCTCACCTTGTTTTTGTGCGGAAAGAACCACATCCAACGGAAACGAACCTTGCTTTTCTATAACATTTTCACTAATTCCGGCATACATGGAAATAAACAGTTGTCCTGTTGCCGGCGCCTCGAAGGGTTCACTAAGAATCATGCCCGGTTCATTTTCAATACCGGAAATTCCTGTTAATTTCAAACTGTATTGACCGGAGTTTTTCTTTTCGGAATCAAGTTGCGCCGCCAGCAATGGTGAACCGAAACGTTTCCAACCGGCAATTTCACCCGATTCTGTGCTTGGTGTTTCGAAATTGGGATTACTGAGTTTTTCCCAAAGAACTCCGCTATGAACCGTGTGAATTTTCTGACTAAGTTGTTCCACTTTTCGTTTGAGTAATCCATGCTGTCCGCAAATTGCCGGAGGACGACTGATATTGACTTCACGGATTACGGATTGGGGGTCGTTGAGAATAACCGCAATAAAATCATACGGCTGAAGACGAACCTGCCAGACCTGATAATTATTACGAATAGTCATCGGTTCCGCGGCACGGTATCCGCTTAATTCCCGCAACGAACTTTCCGGCATAGCGGAAATCACCGTTTCCGCCGTAACACCAAACGGAGCATCATTGACAAGATAAATAATCAATCCCTGTGCTGTGTTAATATAACGTACAGTAACCGGTTGAAGTGATTTTTCACCGGCGGCATCTTTCGCGGAAAAGGTTTGAAACGGAATTGCCGGAAGTTGACGAAAAGCCGCTAAAAATTCGTACAACTTTTCTTCTTCTCCGTTTGGAAACATTCGTCCGCCGTCAACAAACATTCCGATATCCGATTGCGCCAACTGTTTAACGAAACGCCGGCGATTCCGAATTCCGGAAGGAATTTCCTGCGAATCGTGATAGAATAAGGTTCCTGCGATGAATCCGTCTTTTAGAAAAGGGGCGGCAGTTTCAACGGAATCAAATTCGCAATAACTTGCCGAATCTGCTGAATCCGGCGTGCTCGAAATCCGGCTGGGACGAAGAAATATAAGCGAAGGAATTTTCGACAGCAATGTCGGATCAAAACCGAGTATTCGCAAAATGTAAACCGGCGAGGGCCACCGAGATAAATTGGGTAAACAATAAGACCGAATTTCAGGATGATCCAACAACGTTCCGGCAGCAAGGCAAAAAACGGCATCAGACCGTTTTTCGGTAACAACTTTTGCGGCGTTGTCGTAAAAATCCCGAATGATTCGCGTCCGCCAACGTATCCATGCATCCCATGCTTTGGGATCATTCTGAACAAATTGCGCTCTTGCCGTGTTACGCTGTAACATTTGCTGCTGATTCAAAACGGTTACGGTTAATTCGGGAGGAACGGTTAGTCCGGCGGACTTATTGTGTTGTATTTCTTGCAGAAATTGTTGAAAAGTCCGGTCGTCCAATTCACGGTGAATCAAAGGCAATCGAGCGGAACCGTCCGGAGTTAAAAGAACAGCAATACCGCCGAATGACGAATGACCGGAATATCGTTCAACTAATTCACGAATAATATTCAGTATCGCTTTTTGAACAAGCGGATGCAACAGATTATATCGCGGTCCACCGTTTGGCTCCGACCAAAGCACTTCGTTTGCCAAAGCGGGATTTGAACGCAGCAATATTTCAAGTTCAGGAATCGGGAAGTTAAAATCAAGACTTGGAATCAATGTCAATTGTTCCCGATCAAAAAACCGAAACAAAAGTTCCAGAGAATCCTTAGCAGTAATTGTTCCAAGTTTTTCGGACGGATAAAACACGGATTCGTTTGAAACAACATTGATCATTGCGCCGTCGTAACCGCATTGACGAAGCGAATCAATCATTCGGACGGAACTATCGTACAAAATCTGCCAGTCTGTTACAGGAGAAGCATGAGATTGAAACTCGGCGGAAGAACTTAAATCGTCCAAAAAATCCGCACGGTGAAGATAGCCCATTACAAACCGTTGCGGTAATCCGTCAAACGGTTTGGGAATCAAAGCCGGCGGTTCTTCCTGTAACGGTGTTGAAGGGGAATTGGTTTTACCGTTCTGATCCGAATCAATCCGGTAAAGCCGGACATCGCCAAACTGCGCTTCACGTTGACGGTCGCGATTGACCAAAAGCAACATCGGTTGTTTTGTTTTGGGCCAAAAGAGAATCCTGTGCGTTGCAACATGACCCGGAACTTGATCGGAAACAACCTCCTCAGTAACATAAATCCCGGAATCCGTTGTCAGAACAGGAACAATTTTATCGCCGTCATTCAGCAACTCGACAACACCAATTCCAAGCGTTTGCGAAATTCCCGACGGATAATCCAATTCCACAAGATGCGGTTTGCCGATTTCCTGTACCGGTAACGGTAACGCTTCCCACGCTTCATTAACCGGTTCGGCAGTATTCGATACGGCAGTATTCGATACGACAGTATTCGATACGGGTATAGCCGTCAATACGGAAAAATGCGGAGTTTGTGATGATTGAGTGAAATTGGTTGTACTTTCCAAAAGATGTCCGCTTCCCAATCGTCCCGAAACTCCGGTTTTCCATTGGCGGTATAATTCGTCCAATAATTTTTCAGTAGGATTGAACGATTTTTTTTCTGCTGCTGCGGTGTTTGCCGGTTCAGGCGAAGTTGTTGCTTTGGAACGTTCGCGAAAACCGGTTAATCTGGGAAATTCAGGAATTTTTGGAGTGGGTAAATTGGCGATTTGATTTGGTAAACCGGCGATTTTAGGAAGGCTTGGAATATGAAGACGCTTTTTCCACCATGAAGGATTCGTCGTGTCCACTGTTTCGAGAAGTTCCTTTTTCAAAGAATCCAAACGACCAATCAATCGCGACGGCGGAGTTTGCTGAAGAATAACACATTGAACTACGGTTTCGGCAATAACTTTCGGCGAACGCCGTTGCAACGGATTGGCGGGAAAGTTCAAAATTGAATAACCTAATTGATTGCCGGAACGTTCATTTTTACGTTGCAGGGAAACGGCAATTTCGTAAATCCCTTCTTCCGGCGGAGTAAGAAACGAAACGGGAAACCAAGGACTGTTGGCAAGAGCGGGAATTTGAATCTCCAACTCGGTAATAGGAAATTTGGGCGCTTCGCCGGACTGTTTTTTTGGAGTAACAACAATATTTAACACCAAACCCTTTTCATTTTGCAAACTTTCGGAAACCGGCGAAAATTTAGGCAAAACATCTAAAATGACGGGCGTTTGCGGCGAAAAGATTTCATTCCCTTCGCGAAAACGGACATCAATAGTAACTTGTTGCGGGTTGGTATCTTGAGCGGCAGCGTACCGGACGTGATTGGGTGCTGTTGATACAAAATAAACCGTAATCAAAACAAATACGCCTAACCAATGACGTATCCGGTCTGTTTTTACCATTTTCATCAGTCGCATTAACAGCAACATGATAGAACTCCGTGCTTCAAAAAAACGAATGGGATTATGACAATTTTGCGAAAACAATTCCAGAGCAATTTTTCATTTTGTTTTCGTAATATGCCGGCGGTTTTATGTTTTTTCGGCAGGCAACCGCCCGAAAATCGGTTATCCGCCCATTACAAACTCCCAAAATTACGGAAAACCGCCCGTAAACCCCTAAAATATCGAAAATTGTTGTTCTACATTAACCAATTGCTGTTCTACAATCAGTCATTGTTGTTCTACAATTGGTCGTTGCTGTTCTACAATTGCTCGTTGCTGTTCTACAATTGGTCATTGCTGTTCTACAATTGGTC
>JAITQV010000525.1 GCA_031288765.1 Planctomycetaceae bacterium | reverse complement strand
ACCAATTGTAGGACTACATTTTACTAATTGTAGGACTACATTTACCAATTGTAGTGCTACATTCACCAATTGTAGGACTACATTTACCAATTGTAGGACTACAATTCCTGTTTTTTGCCCGTCCGAATGCTGCAAAATGAAACATTCGGCTGAATAATTACAAAATGTTTAGCCCAACAATTGAAATGTTTAGCCCGACAATTTGAAAGTTTAGACCGGCAATTGGGTGTCAATTGCCGAATTTTGGGGCTGAATAGAACACAATATAGAACACAATATAGAACACAATCCGCTATAATTTGCTCCGTAACATCTTGATAATAGCGTCGTCTTGCTCGTCGGGAATATTTTTGAGTATGGGATGCATCGGTTTGATACGGCGGAATTGAATTTTAAGTTCTTCGTCCGATAGTTTTTTGAGTTCTTCTACCGGAACCGGCGATTGTTTGATAAATTCGTCAAGCATTGCCCCGTATTTTTCGAAAAGCGCCGCCGCCGAATCGCCGGTTGCTTCCTCATCGCCCGAAGCGGTTTCGCCTTCCGCCGCATTAACCTCTTCCGGCAATTTCTGATCGTCAATCGGCGATGTGTAAATCCGATCCGCAACTCCCGGTGATTTTTTGGCAAGATTCCGCTCCGAAACCGCCGCAGGACGAATTTTAACCGTCATCGTCGCCTCATCAACCGGCTCGTCAAAACCAAAACTCAAACGAAACGGAATTTTCTCGGTTTGCGGAATCGGCTCGTTCAACGCCCCCGCCTCAAAAACCATCGCCCTAGACCGTTTGGCAAATTTATTTGTTTTCTTGTCGAGTTCGACCACCTCATTGCTCACCGTAATATGAAGAGCCTGCCTGCCTTCACCGACAATCAGTTCACGTGCGGGCGATTCTTCGTCTTCCGTCAACATCTTGAAAGGACCAAACGTAATCAGACAATTCTCAAAAACAATCGGCTTACGCCCCCGAAAACGGTCAACCACCGAAAACACGGCTTTGCCGGAAGAATCCGGGTCTTTGCCGGTTCGGTCGAAAATAAATGTTCTCGTAAGTTCCTTCACCTCTTTGGGATCCTTCCACTCATAAACATATTGGAGATCAAACTGAAGCGTATCTTTTTCATCCGTGTATTCACGCAACAGCAAAGGCACAACTGTTCCTTTACCGTTTTTCTGAAGGTGTTCGTTAATTCGCGGCACCGGATGACCAAACGAATTGACCAGATTGCTTTCCATAATATCGTTAATCACCAACCCGTGCCGGTTGTACCGGGCGCCGATATCACAAAGCGGAGTTCCGCCGTTGAGAGCAACAACATAAGTCCCAACATCACTGTGATTGCTTCGTTCATCATTGTTTCCGCCTTTCAACTGAACCCCGATTTGCCCTGATTCTTTTTTGCCGGTTCGCAAAATCATCACGCCGTTGAGCGGAAACTCGCTTCGAAATGTTTCCAACGGCGGAATTTCCTTGCCGGAAGCGATACCTTTTTGTTCGGTTGCCGAATTGGGAAAACAATAAATTCCAACCATATAAAGATGTCCCGGTCCGACACCGAAAAACGGAGCCTTGTTTTCAATTTCCGTCAAACCCATCTGAAAACGCTTGCTGACAAACGCTGTGGGAAACAACACCGGACGATCACCGCGCCAACGATTGCCGAATGATTCGTAAACATCTTGCGTAATTTCCATTCGCGGTCCGTAAAGCGCCGTCTCTTTAATATTGGGACGCCGAAACATGTCAATCCGACCGCCGGTTGCCTGATACAATGTCTCGGCAAGAAGAAGAAAAGAACCGTAACCTTCATTCCACGCCCATGCACCATCAGGAAAATAACCGTCCCGTGTGAAAATCTGAAGGAATTTTTCGACATTGATTTCGGCGGACGCAATGTATTTCGCCCGAATATCCGCCGGATCAATCAACGCCAACGCCGAACCGACTACGGCGGCGTGACACATGGCGTTGGTTTGATTGGCTTCGTTTGCCCAACCAATCAAACCGTAATTGTCCGTCAACACCGCTTCTTCAAACACGCTAAACACACGCGTCCGAATTGAATTATTGATCAATTCACGCGTATTTGCAGAAAGTTTTTTCTGAAGCCAATAGTGAACTGTTGCCAAATTCCATGCTGTTCGGGCAATTTGATAATCAATTGCTTGGGATTCGCCTTTGAATTTTTTGGCTTCGCCGTCTTCCCAGGGAACCGTCCAGTTCGGTTCCATACAAAGAGCCAAAACGGTTTCTTCAATACTGCGAATAAAACGGCCTTTATCCTCGAAACATTCTGCCAACACCAACCGGAACAAGCGGTTTCGGCGTTGGTGGAATTTATTTTCGTAATCGCGGTTAATTTCGTTATATGATTTTGTTTTGGTTTCATAAAACCGCATGTAATCATCTTCGGCGGTTTCGGGGATGGGTTCGTTCTGTAATTTTTCCGCTTCGGCGATTATTTTTTTGAAGGCGGGAGAAGTTGCGACGGTGTTCCATAGTTCGCGTTCGGCAATTGGAGCCCCAACACCTTTGGCGCCTTTGGAGGCGTTAATCACATTGACGGCAAGAATTTGGCTGCGTTCAAAAATTTTCTTTGCACGGGGACTGGGTATTCGTTTTGTTTTTTCGATTTCTTTTGTTGGTGTCTCCTGACCGAACATCCAGCCGCAGGTAAAACCAACCATCACCAAAAAAACAACCGCCGAAAATAGAAATGCCGAACTTTTCATAATTATTAAAATAACAAATAAGGTAAACTGTTTAATAGAATCCAAAATACCAAACCAACCGAATACAATCTTGAACATCAATATATCATATTCTGTGTACGGAATCAACTGCTACGAGATAGGCAATCGTTCGCCTATTTAACGATTAATAATTCACAAGGTAGGCAACCCTTCGCCGAGCGGTTGCCTACCTATTTTTATTAACCACAGAATACACGGAAATTAGTAAATTGATAAGATTGCAAGTTGACTTTTTAGGATACAAAATGAATACGATAACAAAAAAATATTTTTTGTCCTATTCCCTATAAATAAACCAGCCTTGAAGTTGTATGCCAACATTATTATGATTACAAATTCCGTGTATTTCGTGTATTCAACGGTTAATAAATAGACAATCATCTGCGGATTCTTTTTTCCGTATCATTCCGCCGGTTTTAAACGGTCAAGCCGTGTAAGAACCCGCTCCTTGCCGAGAATTTCAAGCGTTTCAAACATCCCAAGACCAACACTTTTGCCGGTTACGGCAATACGCAACGCATGAATAATTTGTCCGGCTTTAATTTGCTTTTCGTCCATAAACCGCTGCATCAGTTGTTCCAGCGAAACACAATCAAACGGTTCCAGTGCTGCCAGCTCATTACGAAATTCATGCAAAAGCGTTTTGGCTTCCGGCGGTTCCGAAATACGTTTCGCAAACGCCGCTTCGTCGTAAGGAAATTTGTTGTCGGGTAAAAAGAAATCGGAAAAGTCCAAAATGTCTCCGGCAACCTTAATACGGTCTCCGGCAGCACGAATAAGCGGAATAAAAAAATCGGGAAACGGTAAATTACAGTCAAGCAAACCGGCTTTCTCCAAAAACGGCGCACAAAGAACCGCCTTTTCCGCCGCCGTTTTGGTCAGCATGTGTTTTTCTTGGAACGAAAAAAGTTTTTGCGGATCAAACGAAGCCGCCCCTTTGGTTACTCCGTCCAAAGAAAAATGTACAATTAAATCTTGCAGGTTAAAAAATTCGGTTTTATCGTCCAACGCCCAACCGACCAACGCCATGTAATTGACAACCGCTTCCGGTAAATAGCCAACCTTTTGATAAAAATCAACAATCACCGGATTGAATCCGTCTGTTGTCGTTTCAAGCCCGATTCGGTCGGCAATCAATTTGCCATGCTGAACAAGTTTGGCAAAATCTTTATTTTTGAGATATTTATCCAGTTTTCGTTTACTGAGTTTCGTTTTACTGCCCGGCTCCGCAACAAACGGCAAATGAGCGTATTCCGGTAACCGATAACCCAACGATTGAATCATAAAAATCTGGCGCGGCGTATTGGACAAATGTTCCTCCGCCCGAATAACGTGCGAAATCTCAAAATCCTGATCGTCAACAACATTGGCTAAATGATAAATGAAAGAACCGTCCGCCCGTTGAATCACATGATCTTGTTCGGTTGCCCAATCAAAGGCGACGTTGCCGCGAATCAAATCCTTGATAATAAGTTGACCTTCACGCGGCATTTTGAGCCGGACAACACCTTGCCTGCCTTCCGATTCAAAACGGCGAACCTCCGTTTCCGTTTCAGCCATCCACCGGCGGCTGTACGTAAATGTCTTTTTTCCGGCAACCGCCGCTTCACGTTCCGCCTGAATCTCTTCCGGTTTGGCAAAATCCCGATAAGCGTAACCGCGCCGAATCAATTCCTCAACCGCCGCCTGATATTTTTCCGAACGTTGCGATTGATAATACGGCGCATGCAAACCGCCGACACCGGGTCCTTCGTCCCAATCAATTCCAAGCCAACACAACCCGTCCAAAATCGGCTGTAACGCTTCATCGATATTGCGTTCTTTGTCGGTGTCGTCAATACGCAAAATAAATTGTCCGCCGTGTTTCCGTGCAAAAAGCCAGCAGAATAACGCCGTTCGGACTCCGCCGATATGAAGATAACCCGTCGGACTCGGCGCAAAACGTGTTCGTACCATTATAGTTGATAGTTGATAGTTGATAGT
>JAITQV010000506.1 GCA_031288765.1 Planctomycetaceae bacterium | reverse complement strand
ATCTTAAGAATTGCCCACTTCCTCGTGAAAAAAAATTGTATGTGGAAAAATAATTTATCCGCTTAATTGTTTAAATACCCTCCTTGTTTTAATCACAATTGCTAAAAAAATTAGTTTTGCTGTTAAAAATAAGAACTGAGGCAATTTCTTACCGTTCAAAGTATAATGATTTTCTATTGAGATGCTTACCTTACAAGCAAAATCAAATTTTCTTCGCAATTGTTTGCAAATTTATACGGATTATTTTTTTGAATTTTCCTATTGTTCGGAATTTTACAGGAAAAAATAGGTTAAAATAAATAGAATAAAATAAATAAAATAGGCTCACTTCGTCATTTTTAAACTATACTTCATCAAATTACTATGATCAAAATTATAGTGAATCGGTTTTTACGTATCGTTTTGAACCAATACCTTTAACTTTTACGTCTTTAACTTTGTCCATAACCTCTTACATGACTGCTATGTTCCAAAAAATCAATTTTTCATTGTTTATATTGAGTATTTTGTTTGTTAGTTCGTTGCTTGCCGAACCTGTTGCGCCGTCTTCGCAGAAAAACAACGGCACGAAATTGCTTCGGTTTCCCGATATTCACGGCAAAACGGTTGTCTTCTGTTACGGCGGCGACCTTTGGAAAGTTTCCTCAAAAGGCGGTACCGCAGCACGGCTTACCGCTCACGAAGGTCTCGAAATCTTTCCGAAATTTTCGCCGGACGGTAAATGGATAGCGTTTACCGGACAATATAACGGCGATGAACAAGTGTATGTTGTTCCGTCCAACGGCGGTGTTCCTCGTCAATTGACGTTTTATCCTTCCGTCGGTCCCATGCCGCCCCGCCGCGGTTATGATAATATTGTTTACGGCTGGACACCGGACGGCAAAAATATTCTGTTCCGTTCGCTTCGTGATTCCAACTCCGTTACCGAACTCGGCACGCTGTACACCGTTCCCTTGCAAGGCGGATTGCCGAAAAAAACCGGAATGCCAACCGCCGGAGCCGGTGATTTTTCGCCGGACGGTAAAAAAATTGTTTATTCGCCGTTGTTTCGTGATTTCCGGTCGTGGAAACGTTACGAAGGCGGTTGGGCGCAATATCTGATGATTTTTGATTTGGAAACCAAAGAATCAAAACGGATTGATCAACACCCGCGAACCGAACGTGAACCCATTTGGATTGACGATAAAATCTACTTCACTTCCGACCGTACCGGTACAATGAACCTCTTTGAATACAACACCAAAACCGAAACAATCATTCAGTGTACCGATGAACGCCAATGGGATGTCCGTTGGGCTTCCGGCGATAAAGAAGGGCAAATCGTTTATGAACTCGGCGGTGAGCTAATCGTTTATAACACAAAAGCGCCGCAGGATACGGAACGGTTTTCAAAAATCAGGATTCGGGTTCCCCATGACGGTCTTGCGATGCGTCCGGCACGAATCAACGCAGGCGGAAATATCGAATATTATGCCGCGGCGCCGGGCGGTAAACGTGTTGCGGTAACCGCACGCGGCGATCTTTTTACGGTTCCGGCGGACAACGGCTATGTCCGCAACCACACTCATTCCAGCAACGCCCACGAACGTTGTCCGGTATGGTCGCACAACGGTAAAACAATCGCGTACATTTCCGATCAAACCGGTGAAGATCAACTTTATCTGCTGGAAGTTCACGGAACAAAAAAACCGTTGCAATTAACCAAAACCTTCAACGGTCAACTGGATCACTTGCGAATTTCACCTTGCGGGCGTTATCTTTCGGTCAGTGATTGTAACGCTAAACTCTGGATTGTTGCGGTGCAGGGCAACGAACATTTTAAGCAGGGAATTCCGGTTGAAGTTGTTACGGCGTTGCACGGCGGAACGCCGGTTGGCTGTTGGTCGCCTTGCGGCGGTTATCTTGCATACATTTTGTTTGATCCGCAAGGATTCGGGCAACTCCATATTTATGAACTTGCAACAAAAAAATCCCGCCCGATAACCGATCCGGTGTTCGATGTTCGGGAACCTGTTTGGGATCCGGCGGGAAATTATATTTATTTTCTGTCACGGCGTGAATTTGCGCCGCAGCATAGTTCTGTGGAATGGAATTTTGCCGGCAACCGTGATAAAGGGATTTTCGCTTTGGCATTACGGAAAAATGTTGCGAATCCGTTTGCTCCGCGATTCGATGAGGAAACAACGCCTATCACTCAAACGCCGACCGCAACAACGCCGACCGCAACAACACCGGCAACAGCAACACCCTCGGAAACTTCGCCCAAACCGTCAGCGGAAATCACCAACGCCGAATCGAGTAATGATACGGCAAAACTTGTTCCGAAACCGTCGATACTTAAATTAACGAAAATTGATTGGGAAGGTCTTGGCGGGCGGATTGTTCGGATTCCTGTTACGGCGGACAATTTTGACGATCTTTCCGCAAGCGGACAATTTTTGTACTATCTCAAACGGGACGCCGCATTTTACGGACGCGACCCGGAACGGAAACCGCGTCTGATGATTTACGATTTGAAAGAACGTAAAGAATCGCTTTTGTTCAATGATGTGGACGGATATTCGATAGCGGCGGATTTTTCTAAAATTGTTTTTCGTTCGGGAAAGGTATTGAAGGTTTGTGAGCCGAAAATCTCGCCGAAAGTTACCGACCTGAAAACGGACAATCTGTTTGTTGATTGTGTTCCGGCGGAAGAATGGGCGGAGATATTCGAAGAAACATGGCGGAAATTCCGTGATTATTTTTACGTTAAAAATATGCACGGCTATGATTGGGATGCTTTGAAACGCCAGTATCGGGAACTTCTTCCTTATGTTGCACACCGGAGCGATTTGAATTATGTTCTTAGCGAGATGGTTGCCGAGCTGAATGTCGGACACGCTTATATTCAGGGCGGTGATTTTGTGCAACCGAAACGTCCTGTAGTTGGATTGCCGGGTTGCCGGTTTGAACTTGATACGAAATCAAACCGTTATAAAATTTCAGCGATTTTTCGCGGCGACAATGCGGAATCAAAATACCGTTCGCCGTTAACTGAAATCGGAGTGAATGTTAATGTCGGCGATTATGTTTTACAAATTGACGGTATTGAGTTGACGGGTGATGAAAACCCGTACCGGTTATTGCAGCACCGGAGTGATCCTGTTACGTTGACGCTCAACTCCGAACCGTCGTTCAAAGGTTCACGGAAAGCAACGTATGTTCCCGTAACAAGCGAACAAAATTTGCTCTATCTTGATTTTGTTCTGAAAAACCGTGAAAAAGTTGCGAAAGCAACTGATGACCGTGTTGGTTATTTACATATTCCCGACATGGGGGCGGCGGGTTCTTATGAATTTTTGAAATGGTATTATCCGCAAATCCGTAAGGAAGGTCTTGTGATAGATGTTCGCAGCAACGGCGGCGGCAACATCTCGCAATGGATTATTATGCGGTTGAACCAAAAACTTCTCGGAACACGGTTCGGCGGAACCAATATTTCACCGGGTACGTATCCGGGCAACGCCCGATTTGGGCATCAGGTGTGTCTTATCAATGAGACTTCGGCGAGCGACGGCGATATTTTTCCTTATTATTTTCGCAAGGCGGGACTTGGGATATTGATTGGCAAACGGAGTTGGGGGGGTGTGGTTGGTATTTCGCCGCGCGGTCAATTATTGGATGGCGGCATGGTGTTTGTTCCTCTTCGCGGAACGAACGATGAAGACGGGAATTGGATAATTGAGGGAAAGGGAGTTGAGCCGGACATTGAAGTGGAAAACGATCCCAAGTCAATGTTCGAAGGTTTTGATCCGCAACTTCAACGCGGTATTGAGGAGATTCTCAAACGTATGGAAGCGGAGCCGAAAAAGTGGCCTAATCGTCCGGCTGATCCGGTAAAAACAAAAGAATAATCGTTCATGTAAATAAATAATCAAAACGGCATTTATTCAATTATTGTATCTATTCAGTCATTTGTTGTAGAATGACACTGTCAGGTAGGCGATTGTGTCGGTGTTAGCCGACCAATTTTTGTTTTTGAGTAGGAAATCAAGAGGTAGGCGGCGTTTCGCCGAAACGCCGCATCGGCTTGTCCTATGCCCTGCAAGGGCAATATAAGCCAGCCCGCCGCAACACGGCGGGTTAAGATTACCCCTCAAACAACTTCGCCCTGAAAAGGCGACATATTAGTTGATAGTTAATAGTGGAGAGCAGATAGTGCCGCAAGCAGAGAATTTATTGCAAGATGTTAAATCCGCATGCAAACTATCCACTATTCACTATAAACTATCAACTAATTTTCTGCCCTTTCAGGGCGTTGATAGTTGTTATGGACGTTAACCCGCCGCGTTGCGGCGGGCTAGCCTATTTCGCCCTTGCAGGGCATAAGACAATACTACTTACACATTCCGATCCGGCGGTTGCGTTTCGCTTCACCGCCGGTTATGCACATCATTAACCTTGCGGATTATAAAAGGTCTGCTTGCGTCCTTTACAAACCGCTTTTCCCCTATTTCAGTTCCTTGTTACGGGATTACTGTGGAAACGATGGGACCCCACGGACCCGGTTCTCCTTTTGCGTTTTCGTAGCGGATACAAAAATAAATTGTTTTACCGCTGTCTTCCTGCGGAAAATCGAGCAATTCCCTCTTTCTGCGGGTAAATTTGGAATGGGGAAGTTCTTCGCCGGACACCGGAACTTTGACCAATTCCCGTTTTGCGCCGGTTGCGGCTTCTCCTGAAGCTCCGCCGGGCGGGTAAATTCCGTAATAAATACGAAAACCGTAATCGCTTCGATGCGGATTGGGGACGGCGGTTGCAACGGCGTGCAAATGGAGCATGATTTGGTGCGCTCCCGGGCGTGTAATATCCGCTTCCGCCTGATCGGTGGGCGGAGGAATAGGGGTGGGGGTGGTGTCTTTGGGTTGAAGATTCAAGGAGATATAATCAACCTCCGTTAAGGGCGGAGTAAGAAAATACCGGCTCTTAAGGAACCGCATTTTCGCAACCAACGCCTCAAAAGCAACCCGGCATTCGGCGGTAACAATCTTGGTACGTTCGCTGGACATAGCGGTTGTCAGCAGGGACTCGGCATTTTCCGTCAATGACCCCAACACCTCAACTTCAGTAGCGGGAATACCCCAAGGAGGAGTCGCCGCTCCCAACACTTGAAGCCAATCCTTCGCCATAGCAATCTGAGAAGCCCGTTTTCCGGGCATCCAATCAATACTATTGTGCATTTGATCCTCACTTTTTGTGAATTTGTTAAAAAATTTACTTACATTTATTGCGAATGTAAATCAACAACCTAAATATGCTGCCCTTTTAGGGCGAATATGTTTTGGGACAACTTTAACCTGCCGCGTTGCGGCAGGCTGGCTTATATTACCCTTTTAGGGTATAGGCAAAATAGGTTGTTTGGGATACCAAGTAAACCATTTGTGATCCCAAATAAATCATTTGTGATCCCAAATAAACCATTTGTGATCCCAAACAAACCATTTGTGATCCCAAATAAACCATTTGTGATCCCAAATAAACCGTTTTGTCCTAAAAATACGGTATTTTGCCGTTTTTTGGGGACATTGGGGGCGAAAAACACAATATTCAACCCCTCAAATACGGCATTCCGGTTTCCGAATTTGCCTAATTGTCCGCTAAACGGGTTGTGTTGTCCAGTAGTCAGGCAAATTTTTTTGAAAAAAATTTTATTTTGGCGTGCGGGAAGTGTGATTTGGGGATTGTGGTTTGTGATTTGGGACATAACCGCAAACCCCGCGTCCCAAAATCCGGTAATATTTCAACGGAATTTTTTCTTTAAGGCTGCTAATCAAGAGGTAGGCGGTGTTTCGCCGAAACGCCGCATCGGCGTTAGCCGATTTCCATCTGATTTTTTCCTAAGCCCGCAAGGGCGAGATGTGCATAACCGGCGGTGAAGCGCAGCGCAACCGCCGGATCAACCGCCCCCAACTCAACAAAGCCCTGCAAGGGCGAGATTATAGTTGTGTTGATTGATAATCTCGCCCCGTGCGGGGCTTAGAGAGCTGAGGAAAATTCCGATCCGTAGGTTGCGCTTCGCTCCACCTACGGTTATGCACATCACACCCCTGGCGGGGTTAAGATTCGGTATTAATACCCCAAAAAAAGGACTAAATAGATACAAAAATAAAATATTTTCTGATCCTTGCCGCTTGCCCCTAATTGCCCTTACCGTCCTTTTTATCCTTTTAATAAAATCCGATTTCCAAATCACACACCCCAAACCCCAAATCACACGTTTGGGTCTTGCGGAGAGGCGGGCAGGCGGTTACAATGATCCGTTTGAGATACTTAATTTGTGTACATTTCCTAAAAATCCGGCAGACAACAACCTTTTGAAACCAATGCTGACCCTCGATAAATTCCGCCAAGCCGCTAACGTGTTGCAAAATATTATTTTGGACACGGGCTTGATTTACAGCAAACACTTTACGCAGCAGACCGAAAACAACGTATGGCTCAAACCGGAAAATATGCAACTGACCGGAGCTTACAAGATCAGGGGGGCGCTGTACAAAGTTGCCTCCCTTTCCCCCGCACAACGGGAACGCGGACTTATTACCGCGTCCGCCGGAAATCATGCTCAAGGTGTCGGGTTTGCGGCGCAATATTACAACGCCAAAGCAACTATTGTAATGCCCGAAACCACCCCCCTCGTTAAAGTAAACAACACCAAAGCCTACGGAGTTCAAGTTGTTCTGTCCGGCAACATTTATGACGACGCCTACGCCCATGCCGTTCAATTGGCACAAGAAAATAATTACGAATTTGTCCATCCGTTTAACGATCTTGATATTGCGGCAGGGCAGGGGACGTTGGCGTTTGAAATTTTACGCGCGCTGCCGGAAACCGATATTATTCTTGTTCCGGTTGGGGGGGGAGGGCTAATCGCCGGAGTTGCAACTCTTGCGAAAATTCTTAAACCGGAAATTAAAGTGATCGGTGTTGAACCGTCCGGCGCTGCGTGTATGAAAATGTCCCTCAAAGAAGGAAAAATCACCTCCCTCCACCTCGTCGAAACAATCGCCGACGGTGTTGCCGTAAGAACTCCGGGCGATATTATTTTCCCTTACGTGCAAAAATTTGTTGATGATATTATTACAATTGATGATAAAAAACTTGTCGATGTTTTCCTTGACTTGATGGAAAGTCATAAAATGATTGTCGAGAATGCCGGACTGTTGCCGGCTGCCGCCCTCAAATATCTGGATGTTAAAAATAAAAATGTGGTTGCTCTGCTAAGCGGCGGCAATATGGATGTTATTACGATTTCTTCGCTGGTTCAACACGGATTACGCAACCGCGGCAGAATTTTTACTTTCAGCGTGCGATTGCCGGACAGACCCGGAGAATTGCACCGTATTTCGGGAATTATCGCTCGTGAACGCGGAAATATCATAGAACTGCAGCATAACCAATTCGTCGATATTAACAGAAACAGCGATAAAGGTACGGAATTGGTGGTTACGCTGGAGGCATTCGGGCATGAACATAAAAATACCATAATGACCGCCCTTTCGCAAGAAGGTTACGCCGC
>JAITQV010000476.1 GCA_031288765.1 Planctomycetaceae bacterium | reverse complement strand
TACACGGAAAAAATAATCCGCAGAGGACATAGATTTTGCAGATTATTTTTTGAGGATACAAAATGAGTATCTATTCAGTGGAATGTTTCAACATAACCTTATTTTCAACCTGATTTTTCAAACAAAACAACCTCAGTAGCCCAAATTTCCTCATAAAATCAACCTTATTACCTTATTCTCTATTTTTTAATAAGGTTGTTATGATGTGAGAAATGTTACTACTAAGGTTGTTTTGTTCGGAAAATTAGGTTGAAAATAAGGTTATGTGGAAACATTCCACTGAATAGATACGATTTTTTATTGATAGAGATTTTCTTTTGAAAATTTTTTCTATATTTTGGCTACTTGTTTTTTAGGCGGAATATTTTTACAATAAGAAGAGGTTGTTTAATTTTGTTTCGGTTGTTTTAATTGTTCCTTTTTTTACGATGAATGAGTTTCGATTTCGTATTTCACCCGGAGTTATCCCGGAACCGCTTCTGAAAAAATCCTATTTTGCCACTTGGGGGCGTATTCCGCGTCCGACGGAAATTGTTCTGAACGGAAACGAAATGACTGTTCGCACCTCAGTAAAAGGCAGCGGAACCGTCCACGTTCCTTGGCTCCATACCCAAATCGGTCTTTCAATGGAGTCAACAGAATCGTTAATCATTCAGGAACGCCCTTACTCTTTGGTTAAAGAACTTGGGCGCGGTTCGTTGGGGCGGCTGCTTCGTAAACAGTTTGATTGGCAAATGCTCGGTTTTCGGTTAACTCAGGAACTGAAATCACGAATGATTACTGTTTCACGCCGTTTTTCCCAAGCAGCTGTTACAGACGACACCAATCCCAATGTCGAACAGGAATTGATTTTGCTTTTGGAAGAATTTGAACAAATCGCTTTGGAATGTACGTATTTGTTCACCGAACAATCGCTTGCCTGGCGTACCCGTATTGATGAAAGATTGCCGGTTTTGTTGGGTATTGGGTTAAATAATCACCCTATTGAATCGTTGTACGAATTTGATCTTTACGCCAAATTTTTGCAAGAAGCGTTTCATGCGGTACTTCCAATGCCCTCGTGGCGTATTCTGGAACCGAAACCCGGACGTTTTTGCTGGGAACAATTGGAAAAACGGATAAGCAATTCCGCGCGGTTTGGTTTTGATATTATTATGGGACCGCTTCTTTGTTTCGACATTTCGGCATTTCCTATTTGGCTCACTCCTCACTTGTGCGAAACAGGAACTTTCGAAAGTTACGCAACCCGTTTCGTCAACGCAATAATCGAACGTTATGGTTCCGCCGCCCAAGCCTGGATTTTGGCAAGCCGTTTCAACTCCTATACCATCCCCGAAATTCCGCAATCACGGACGATTGCCCTGATACAAATACTTGCCCAACAAATGAGAAGTAACGGAATCGAAACCCCGATTCTTATTGGCATTGACCAGCCTTGGGGGGAATACGCCCTCACTCATACTCCCGAATTTGACCAAATTCAAATCGCCGAATCCCTAATGAATTGTCATGAAATTGATTCTTTTCTTATGGAAATAAATTTCGGTTTCAACAGCCGTTCCACATTGCCTCGTGACCCGATGGCGGTGAGTCATATGATTGATCAGTGGAGTTTTCTCGGCAAAAAGGTTTACGTCACAATATCAGTGCCGAGTGCTTCCGGTACGGATATGACCGGCATTGATCAGGTCATTCCGCCCGAATATCAATGGTCTGAAGGACTCCAGCAAATCTGGACGGAAATCCTGCTCCGAACAATTCTCGGAAAAAGAATGGTTCAAGGTATTTTTTGGACACTGCTTCAAGATACCGGCGGCGAAAATCCGGAAGATACCAAATCTCTTGATATGGATTCGGTTCCGTTTACCGGACTGATTGATTCGCAACGTGTTCTGAAACTTGCCTTTAAACATTTTGTTTCGTTGCGGCAGTCACTCTTGAAATAAAATCTTTGTAATTGGGATTTGTGGTTTATGATTTATGGTTTGGGTGTTACGGTTCTAATCTGTACTTTCCCAAAAATTAAAAGGTCAATATGCTTAAATTTGAGGTATTTTAAAACAATTTGTAACTGTCTATTTAAATTTGTGGAAATTGAGCAATTCGTTTCATTTACTATTATGTTAGACACGAATTTTATAGTTTCGATATTTTTATTTTCTACGCAAGATACCTGAAAAACAGCAATTTCCGCAGGAAATGAAAACGAGTCTCTCCATTGCCAACAAAATTATAACATATAATTTTATTCATATTATTGTAATAAAATCATTCGATTCTCAAAATCGTCGGTACAAACTCAAAAAAGTATTTTAAGAATCAAATCATTCTTTTCGCTTTTGCTTAAAATTACTACAAACTGTCGTAACTTCATGTTATTAAACAAGTTAATCTAATTAAATTTGCAACTTTTCTGCAAAAACTTAAAATCTAAAGGAGCTAATTACTCTATTTCGCAAAATTTAAATAGACAGTTACATTATTGAATCCTTGTTTGGTTGGGACAAGAGGCGCGCCTCGCCAAACAAGATGAACGGCATCACAACGCGCATACTCATGCTGCCGTTGCTGACTCGCATTGACTCAAGAAAGGGAAACGATCAACTATAAAAAATGTTTGGAAAAAGTAACGATGGCACATTTACACACATGGAAAAATACGTATCTCCTTGAAAATCAAACGATTAAAAGAAGAAAATTGTTAAAAAATAAAAAAACAAAATCAACACCCGTTTGAACACTCTACCCTACGGGACACAGATTATTTATCTGTCTATTTTAATGATCAAGTGCAAACGAAAACATCATATCTATGTACATAAAATTTGTCATTGGGTGTGATAAATTCGCTTGCACTTGACCGATTAATTTATCATTTTAACATTTTATCACGTTTACACTCTTTGGTCAACAATCGATACAACAATCTTGCAATCTCGTCCATAAACAGAGTCTATAATCAGTTACGCGAACACATTGGTAACGGAACGCCGTAAAGAACAAGCCTTCAACAGAACATTGTTTACGTTATGTAAATTAGAAATAAGTGTTGCGTTTTTATTTTACAGTGGTTTGTTGTTCCGGCGCGGCGGCATTCAGAACAAAACAAAATAGAAGCATTGCCGTAAACGATGCTCCAATCAAACAAAGAAATACGATATTCCAATCATATTTTTCCGCAATAAAACCAACTCCCCAACCCGTAACAATTACACTCATATAACCGAAAATTCCCGTCAATCCGTTGGCAGCTGCAGCCGCCTTTTTAGTTGCAATATTAGCCGCAATCACGCCAATCAGACATTGCGGACCATAAATGAAAAAACCAAGTACCGCAAGGAATAACGCATTGGCTAAAACCGACGACGAATCCGTAAACCAGAAAAGCCCCATTGTTATTGTACAACCAAGCATGTAAAGTAAACAAACTTTCGAACCGTGTCCCCGAAATATTTTGTCCATGAGAAGTCCGCTGCAAAGCATTCCGATAACACCAATCAATTCGTAACAACTGCTCACAACACCGCTTTGCGCAACATCAATTCCTTTTGCTTGTTTCAAAAAAGTCGGAGCCCAATCAAGAATCGAAAACCGTACAACATATACGAAAAAATTTGCCAAACTGATAATCCAAATTGCCGGATTCGAATAAACATGCTCATATAATATTCGACTCCAACGTTCACGACCCTGTTCTGTTTTTTCGTTTTCTGTTTCAATTTCCTGTCCATGTTTTTTAGCGTAATAAATTTCAATAGGTTCAAGTCCCATTGTTTCCGGTGAATCGCGTAATCGTTCAAAAAGAAAAATCGCTCCAAAAATAGCAATCATACCGGGAATAAAAAAACAATACCGCCAATCATGAAACAATAAAATCACTCCGCTATTGAGGAGAAAAACAAGTCCGGCTCCAATCGAATGAGAAGTATTCCAGATCGAAAATTTCACACCGCGTTCTTCCGCGGCAAACCAATGAGTTAAACTTTTAGCGCACGGCGGAAAACCCATTCCCTGAAACCATGCGTTCACAATCCAAAATATTCCCATAATCCAAACACTACTGCTCATTCCGAAACCGAAATTCGCTACCGCACAAAGAAATAGTCCCGTCGCCATAAACCAACGCGGATTCACACGGTCGCCAATAATTCCGTTCACAAATCGTGAAAAACCGTACAATAAACCATGAAGCGTCAGGAATAAACCGAGTTCCTGTTTGCCGATACCAAGATCGGATTCTATCAACGGCATCGCCATGGAAAGATTTTTACGGATAAAATAAAAGAAAATATACCCAAACATTGTTGAGTACAATATTCGCATTCGCCAATATTCGTAAGATTTATTTGTCGGTTCCATGTTATACTAAGTTACTAAAAATAATTCGGTCAACCCGTTTTTTTACGTTTAATTTCACGGGCAAGATCAAAAATTGTGTCGAAAATAAAGTCCGGTTTTTGTTCGCTTTTTTCCAAATCGGATTGAGTCGTCTCGCCGCTGAGAACAAGAATTCCAAGAATTCCGGCACGCCGCGCCATTTCAATATCGGTGTAAAGCCGGTCGCCAACCATAGCGATTTCATTCGGTTTTAATCCGTATTTTTGTACAATGCCATCAATCATTAACCGTTCCGGTTTGCCGGAAATCCGATCCGGTCGGCGTCCTGTAACAGACGCAATACAATCACAAACGGCTCCGCAATCAATGAGAATTGTCGGCAAATCCGTCGGACAAACGATGTCGGGATGTGTTGCCAGATAAGGTTTACCTTGCTTAATCCACCATGCCGCTTTACAAAGTTTCGCATAAGTCAATGTTGTATCAAAAGCAATCACCACCGCTTCCGGTTCATCAGGTTCATCGTCCGAAAAAACACAATAACCCGCTTCAATAAATTCCATCTTGAGACTTTCCGTTCCAAGAAGATAAATCGTTGCAAGATTAGGACAGTTATTATGCAGAAAATCAATTGTTGCCAGTGATGAAGTGTACAGATTTTCTTCCTGACAACGCAAACCAAGCCGGCGGATTTTTTGAACATAATCTTTGGCACTGATCGAAGAATTGTTCGTCAGATAAGTATAAGTAATACCGCAAGATTCCAAAAGTTCAAGCGATTCCAACGTGTAAGGAAAAAGTGTTTTCCCGCGATAAATTGTTCCGTCCAGATCAAAAACCAAATGTCGAATATCAGCAAGCATAGTATTAGTAAATTCCGAAACTATTGAGTATGAACATAAATATTGTAAAAAACGCACGTTAATATTACTGTAAATCTTCCGTAGTTTTTATATTATTGTTCTTTTTTTTCCATGTCAATGTAATGAAAAACATTGCGGCAAAACACGACGCAAGAAGTAGTATAAAACTTCCGTTCCAACCAAAGCAATCAACTATCCAACCGATAACAATATTTGCGGACATTGCACCGAAAAAATAGCCGAATAAACCGGTTAATCCGGCAGCAGTTCCAGCCGCTTTTTTGGGAACAAGTTCCAAAGCGTGTAAGCCGGTCATCATTACAGGACCATAAATTAAGAAACCAATACTAATTAGTGAAGCATTAACTAACCAAATCTTACCCGGCGGGTGAAGCCAATACACTGCAATCGCAATTGTAACTAAAATCAAAAAGAGAATTGTTGCCGGAGCACGATGTCCTTTGAAAAACCGATCACTCATCCAGCCGCAAAGTAAAGTTCCGGGAATTCCGGCATATTCGTATGCAAAATAAGCCCAACCTGCTTTGTTGATCGAATATCCTTTAACTTCCGTCAAATAAGTCGGAGCCCAATCAATAACACCGTAACGAATTAAGTAAATAAAAGCGTTTGCCAAAGCAACAAACCAAAGAAGTTTATTGTTAAAAACGTACAAAAAGAAAATTTCACGCGGTGTCATTTCTTTTTCAAATGATTCATTATAATTTTCGGGATATTCGTTTTTATATTTTTCGATAGGCGGTAAACCACAGGATTGCGGTGTATCACGCATCAGGAAAAACGTAATTCCGGCAACTCCGCACGCAACGATTGCCGGAAAATAAAAAATGCTCCGCCAATCGTTACTAAAAAGAAAAAGCCCTAAAACGGCTAAAGGACCAATCAGACCGCCGCCGACATTATGCGCAACATTCCAAATAGCCATACGAAATCCGCGTTCGCTAACCGTAAACCAATGAACCATTGACCGACCGCATGGAGCCCAACCCATTCCTTGAAACCAACCGCCGATAAATAAAATAATGTACATAACCGTAACAGACGATGTGGCAAAGGGAAAACAACCAAAAAGAAAACTAACTCCCGCCGTCAAAAGAAGACCGAGTGTCAAAAATTTTCGTGCATCGCTTCGGTCTGAGACATTACCCATCAGAAATTTACTAATTCCATACGAAAATGCAACAGCAGAAAAAGCGAAACCAAGTTGTGTTTTGGAATAACCCTGTTCCGCAAGATACGGCATTGCCAAAGAAAAATTTTTCCGCAACAAATAATAACCGGCGTAACCGATAAACGTTCCAAGAAAAACCTGTTCGCGCAGCCGCCGGTAAGACGAATCAATCTGATCGTTTGGAAGTAATGGTTTCGGAACAGCCGGTTTTAAGGAAAAAAAAGTCATCACTGTTTATAAGGAACAAGTAAATATTGATTGGCAATTTGTACAAAATCATCAATTTGTTTTCGTTTCCAATTTTCATCATAGTTTAATTCTTTGGCGATGAGATCGGCAACCATCGGAGCAATATCAATTGCAGCTCGTGCGTCAAGCAGTAAAATGCGAAGCCGCCGCGCCAAAACATCTTCAACCGACCGCGCCAATTCAAACCGAACCGCCCAAATAACTTCCGCTTTGATTGACGGAAGCCGTTGATGTAATTGTTCGCTCAATTCCGGATATTTTGTTACTAATTGCTCTATTTCTGTACGGTCGGCACCGTAAACATACAACGGATGATTTCTGTCCGTATTTTTCTGAAATCCGTGAATAGGAAATGTTTCCGTAATACATTTTCGTTTGTCCAATTGACCGAGTGAAATTGCTTTGTCAAGAACATCTTGTGCCATTTTCCGGTATGTCGTCCATTTTCCGCCGGTAATCGTTAGCAAGCCTGAGCCTGAAACAATAATTTTGTGATTTCGTGAAATCTCGCGGGTCTTTTTTTCTGTAATTTTTTTCGGAGCGGCAAGCGGACGCAATCCGGCGAAAACACTTCGGACATCTTCACGTTGAATTGGTTTTTCAAGATATTTCCCCGCATTTTGTAATACAAAATCAATTTCGTTATCAAGGGCTTGGGGTTCCAACGAAGTTTCATAAATGGGCGTATCAGTTGTTCCGATAACAACTTTATCATGCCAAGTAACCGCAAAAAGAACACGTCCATCATCGGTTTTCGGAATCATTAACGCGTCATTACCGGGTAGAAATTCCCGATCAACAACCAAATGAATTCCCTGACTCGGTCGCACAAGATCAGGAGAATCGGGAATATCCATCCGAATCACGTCATTGACAAAAACTCCCGTTGCGTTAATTACAAGTTTGCTTTGCAACGAAAATGTTGAACCGGTTTCCATATCTTGAGCGCGAACACCAGTGATTTTTCCGTTCGATTTATTCAAGCCGGTTACTTTCATGTAATTAATTGTAACTCCGCCATTGTTCAAAATACTTCGTACAAGACTGATCGCCAATCGGGAATCATCGAACTGACCGTCGTGATAAACAACGCCGTTTTTAAGATTGTGTTTCTGAATTGTCGGCATCCGGCGAATCACTTCCTTGCGTCCGATATAATACGATCTTCCGAAACTATGCCGTCCGGCAAGAATATCGTACATCGTCAACCCAATCGTATAAAACAACCCGCGCCACCATTGATAATTCGGAATAATAAACGTTTGATTTTTAACAAGATGCGGCGCATTTTGCAACAATAAACCGCGTTCACGTAACGCCTCAATAACCAAACCGACATCACCTTGCGCAAGATAACGGACACCGCCGTGAACTAATTTTGTACTTTTACTTGATGTTCCTTTTGTGAAATCGTGTTGCTCAAGAAGCAATGTCGAAAAGCCTCGAAGTGAAGCGTCCAAAGCAATACCGAGTCCTGTTGCACCGCCGCCGATGACAATCACATCCCACAACGTTTGTTGACGAATCCTATCAAAAAGTTCTTCACGTTTCATGAAATTTTTGTTTCCTTATTTTACAAAAAAGTAATTGATGAAATGAGTTCCCAATGTCCTGTTTCCATAACAAAATCAAGAATATTATAACGGTATCGAATTAATTGGGCTTGTTCAAAACTTTGGAGCAGTCTATTATGATCGATGCCGATTTCTTCCGGCGAGGAAGGCGCCTTCGCTTTTCGGAGCATTTCGCGAATTGTTACGGTAGGAAGAAGTTGATGCTGCAACTCTTTTTTTAATTCATCCCAATGTTCCAAAAATACATCGAAACGACGGATAATTTCAGGAAGATCAACATATTTTTGACGGCATTGTTCCAGAACCTGTTCCGCCAAATTTCCGTCACCAAAGTTTTTTTGAACCGATTGTTCGATTTCATGCCAACGGCGATAAGTTGCGGCGATATTTTGTTTCGGTTTTGAAAATTCTTCTTTTGTAAGGGCAAGTATTTTCTCGTATAATAACGAAACGGCAATACTGCCAATACCAACCTTAAAGCCATGTGAAGGAATTTTGCCTTGAAACGTGTGATGCTGATTATCCCAAAGATGACTGAACATGTGTTCGGCGCCGGAAGCGGTTCTTGATGTTTTGGCAATTTGCATGGCGAGACCGCTCATAATCAAGCCTTCGATCAACAAACAAAGAGAGGATTGATCATTCCTTGCGATTCCTTCCGGTTCCGCAAGCCATTGACGAAGCGGTTTTTGTACAATATCCCATGCCGTTCGGTGAATCGATTCCGTACCGATTTTATCCGCCAGCATCCAATCGGCTCCAGCGGGAATTTTCGCAAGCAGATCGGCATATCCTGCGGCGTTCAATTCTTGCGGCGCATGTTCCAACACTTCCAAATCAATCAGAACAGCACGCGGTGCCGGACAGGTCAAGGTCTGTTTCATACCGTCAATTTCAATTGATGCTCCGAATGAAGTGTAACCGTCAACCGATGCGGCTGTTCCAATAATCATATAAGGGCGTTGACACTCAAAAGCCGCCCGTTTCACAAGATCATTGATTGTTCCCGAACCAACCGCGATTGGAATCGCATCGGTTTGCGCCAAAAAACAACGAACCATTTCAAGATGTTTTGCGTCGGCATGAAATTCCTGTTCTTGAAATAAAAAAGGTTCTTCAACCGACAAAATGTTTTCGGAACAAAGATTGGATTGGACAACGCGACCTGCTGCTTCAAAAGTGTTACGATCCGCAATAACAACTACACGTTTGGCATCAAAACAATGTTGAAAAAGGTTGCCGGTTTGTAAAAGATTGTTTTTATCAATCGACACCAAACGGGTTTCGTCAGCAAGCGGTAAATATTTTTCCAAACGTTTTGTTGTTTCTTCAATGATTTTGTTCATAAATTGATTGTAAGTATGTAAAATGATAAGTTCAAGTTTTGATGAATTTAAGTTTATTGTTGATTGTGTTATAATATATCGAAAATATTTTTTTGACAAGGCATGATATTGGAAATGAAACATACGATTTTGGAAATTTACCGATTCCAGAATCGTACTATTCCATCAATTGACCTTCCAAACAACTCCCGATACAATGAATAATAATTACAAGAACAAGATTTAAGAATGGTTGGTCAAAACAAAATTAAGAAATTTGATCAGTGTTGCCAATCAATATCATCAAAAATTCCGAACAGGAATTATCCTTATGGCTAAATATCGCAACAAAATACAGAATATTGTTTTTTATCACGGAAATCATACCGGTTCTATTCGGGAAATATTGCAAGGGATTCAACGTTACGCCAAACTTTACGGACCTTGGGGACTTCAGGTGTTATCCGGCGGAGTTCGGGAATTGCAAACGCTTTTTCCTGTTAAAAGAAACAAAAATACAATTTCCGGTCTTCTTGCCTGTATTACGGAGGAGAAGGAAGCGAAACTTTTAACCGGAATACGTATTCCGGTTGTTCTTTTGGATCCGCCTCCGAAGTTACGAACTCAATACGAAACATTGCTCAAGTTTCCGTTTGTAACACAAAATAATGTACAAATCGGAGAACTTGCCGCCGATTATTTTTTGGAAAAGAAAATGTCCGATTTTGCTTTTGTTCCTTCGACATTCGATTCTTATTGGTCGGAGGAACGGTTTCAGGCTTTTTCGCGACGAATTTGTAAGAAAGGTTTGACGGTACATCTTTATTCCGTTCCGTCTTCGGGAAACGGTTTTTTTGTTTCACCGACCCGTCATCTTACGCATTGGTTACAAAAATTGCCTAAACCGGTCGCACTTTTTGCCGCAACAGATCGGGTTGGTCAGGAAATTCTAACGGTTTGTCAATCCGCCGGACTTGCGATTCCGTACGAAATTGCAGTTCTTGGCGTTGGAAACGATGAGATTCTTTGTGAATCTTCGTTTCCAACTCTTTCCAGTATTGCGGTTCATTGGCAGCGTTGCGGATTTATTGCAGCGGAAATGCTTGATCAACTGATGAATCAAACACCACTGAAACAAGACATGGATATTTATCCGGCAATTGGTGTTGTGTCGAGAAGTTCGACGGATTTACCGGTTCATTCGGCAACACGGCTGCCGGGACTGCGTAACGATTTTGTTATTCGGGCGTTGGAATTTATTCGTATCAATTCGGGATTTTCTATTCGGGTTGTCGATGTTGCCAGGCAAACCGGAGTTTCACGGCAATGGTTGGAAAGACAATTCAAAAAAGAATTGGGACATTCGATTCTTGACGAAATCCGAAAAAACCGAATGGAACGGATTTGTTTCCTCCTAAGTGAAACAACACTTCCTATCAATGAAATCGCCGTGATAAGCGGTTACGAAAACGCAAATCATCTTCGCCTGCTCTTCAAAGAGAAATTCAAAATGACCATGACGGAATACCGTAATAAATTTTCTGCAATATCCGAACAACATTGAATGTCGAATGTTGTCAGACAGCCTGTTAGGTTAATTCTGTAACCGTTTACTATTCACAATTAACCATACTTTCCGAAAATTAACAATAATCAACATGCTTAATTGAAGATATTTTAAAACTATCTCTATTTTCTGCAACTTTTTCTCGTTGAGTAAAGATACATTTAAATAAACAATAATTTTGAGAAAATACTTAAAATAAGGGTTTGTCAAAATTTATTACTGTAATTTTTGAGGAAAGTACAGTTAATTGTATAAGAAATTTCAATCGTTTATTTTTTTGTTGCTTTTCTTGTTTTCATGATTTCGTTCAATAATTCCGGTCGGTCAGTCGTGATACTTTCAACTCCCCAATCAAGAAGTGTATTCATTCGATTGACATCATTGACAGTGTAACACCAAACATGAATC
This sequence comes from Planctomycetaceae bacterium, assembly GCA_031288765.1. GTDB lineage: Bacteria > Planctomycetota > Planctomycetia > Pirellulales > Thermoguttaceae > WRKP01. The sequence goes on along the minus strand of JAITQV010000476.1, from coordinate 2,863 downwards.
CCCGCATTTTGCAGGTTTTTGATAAGAGCGGCGGAAAGAATATTATGACCTAAATCAAGAATTGTGATGTCCAACTCTTTACATTTCTTAATCAAAAGTTCTGTCAAGCGTTCTGCTTTTTCTTCGGGAGTTCCTGTCAGGCTTTCTTCACCGTATGACCACGCCAACCACGCAACACAAATATTAGGCTCCAAACGCCGAATCTCTTTGACGACATTCTCCGAAAACGCAATGATTGTTGTTACGTTGGTCATGTCCTGCTTTCGAACGGCTTCAAGAACAGGTTGTTCAATTCCTTCCATTTTGATTTCGATTACCGGATGGCAATTCGTATCTTTTAGAAGTTCAAGGTAATCGTCCAGTTTGGGAACTGTTTCACCTCGAAACTGTTTTCCTTTCCACGCTCCGGCATCCAATTTCTGAATTTCGGCGTAAGTCATTTGAGTAAGATTTTGATCACCGCCGCCGAGAGTCCGTTTGGCTGTTTTGTCGTGTGACAAAAATATAACGCCGTCGGAACTGCTGTAAACATCACATTCTGCTCCATCAGCTCCGGCAGAAATCGCAATCCGATACGCGATTAATGTATTTTCCGGAGCCAAAAAAGATGCGCCGCGATGAGCCACATTGGTTCGTGTTAAAACCGGCATCGTTGAAAGTTCCTCACCAAACAAAAGTTTCCCGCTAAATAAAAGAAACAACAAAAAGATTGGAAGTATTATCCGAACCTTTTTCCAAAAATCATAAGTCTTAGTCATTTTTTTGTTTTTAAAAATGTTAAACTCACAAAAGCTTAATCTCCATGTCAACACAACATGAAGTACGAAGCCGTTAAATTACGAAATATTCTAAATCATTATAATAACAAAACAATCTATTATTTTGGAAACTAATATACTGATTTTGGAATCTATACTTTCGGTAATCCTATCTTACTATACAACTTGGGTTAGGAAATGGAAGTTACAAATAAAACAACTTGCAAACCGTTGGAATATTACAGAAACATTTACTTTAATAGAAACGTTCCCAAAACCGCACGGTGATCCGACGGATATTTATCAAAACCAATATCCGTTAGTTCGCTTTTTTCACCGGCAATTTGTACGTTAAGGAGTTCCGTTTTTGACCCGTGAAAGAAAACAAAGTCAATCCGGTCAAGCACTTCACGTTTTGCCGGTAACGTTGTCCACGTATGTCCTTTATGTGTAACTTCATCAGGATATTTCGTGCGGTAACTGTCTTTCATACCGGCTTTTTCCATAAACGCTTTTGTGGCGGGCCACGTAACAGGAATTTTACAAATTCCCGCTTTCACCGCTTTTTCCGTCCAATCCAGACAGGAAGGCTCATTAAAATCGCCCGTCAGAAAAACCGGACAATCATCTTTTTGTGCTTCTTTGATATCGGAGATTGTTCCTTCAACATCCTTGCCGCGTGAATTCCACGCCGATTTAACAGCTTCTTCGGCAGTGTCCAACAGCGGAGCGTTACAATATGGAATACCGTTTAACTGATAAGGTTCGTAAGGACAATGATTCAGATGTATGTTGAACATCCAAACAAACCGGTTTTCGCCGATTTGTATTTTGCAACCATTATTATTGGGCGATGATTTGACAATGGGATAACGGCTAATAACGGTACGGCTGTAATTGATAACGTAACAATACCAACCCATTTCTTCGGCAATTTTTTTGGCGTTGTTATTTTCGCCTTTCGCGGCTTCCTGAATACCGACAATATCAACCTTTGTTTCACGGATAACGCGGGTTGTTTCTTCGAGAGATTTACCGCCGCCCACCCAAATATTGAAACTCATTACTTTTAATTCAAGTGTATTCTGTTCTTTTTCCTGTGAAAAAAGTATTGCCGGAATTTGTGCAAAAACAAATAAAGTGAACAATAAAATAATAGATTTTTTCATAAAAAATGTTCCAGTAAGCTGTTAAAAGGTTAAACGATAGAGACAAAGTTCGCGTCTGAATTTTACAGCCAAGACCGATAACTTATACTCGATTACTTCTAAAAATTCAATATTTCATCAAAAAATTTATTTATTATTTTTTGAATCTTTCATTAGGGTGTTTAGGTTTGGAATCGACTTCACCGGAAATCTCCAACACGATTTTTTTATTCCCCTTTTCGGAAATGGAAACGGACAAAACCGTTGTGTTTATATGTTCGGTGTTTTGGGAAAATTATTGGCTATTTATGTTAAATTGGACAAGATAGGATGTTTATCCTGCGTCATTGTTTAACAAATGACGAAATTGAGGCAAAAAAACCAAAAAAACATACGAGAGATAATTTCTATCTCTCGTGAGATAGGTTTCATCTCTCGAGAGATGACTTTTTTTTGCGAGAGATCGGTTTTATCTCTCGTGAGATGGTTTTCATCTCTCGTGAGATAGATTTCATCTCTCGTAAAATGGTTTCTATCTCTCGTGAGATGACTTTTTTTTGCGAGAGATAGATTTCATCTCTCGTGAGATAGGTTTCATCTCTCGAGAGATAATTTTTATCTCTCGAGAGTTTTCCGGCTTTTTTAACATCTTTTTTATAATTTTGCAGGTAGGCAACCGATTTTCGGGCGGTTGCCTACATAAAACCGCTGAAGTCTCTGGCTCTTTAGTTGTACCGAATCTTTATTTTGACGGATTTCCCAACATCAACCGTTTTTTCGTTTTTATCGGCGATGATTTCGATTTCCTCCGATGTTGAATCAACGGAAGAATATTTGGGATCAACCAGATTAAAAGATTCACGAACTTCATGATTGATCAATTCCATAGCCTTAGCATAACCGGCGGGATCTTTGTCGGGGTCAGGCAAAACAATGGCACTTGGTGCGGTTTCTTGT
>JAITQV010000421.1 GCA_031288765.1 Planctomycetaceae bacterium | reverse complement strand
TCAAAAATTGTCATAATCATCGGTTTTGTCCTTTCTTTAAAAATTGGTTTTAATGCTTTATCGATCATTTCGGCGTCCAACCGTTTTTTACGGGCGGCGAAAACTTTAGCGGTAAATTCAAGCAATTCATTTGTCAGGATCGCCTGTTGTTCCGCATCATCAATTTCCATAAGCGGCAACATGGCATCGGCAAATTCGTCTTCCATTCCTTCGGTCATCTTTTTCAAAATACCCAAACCAAGCCTCAATTCCGTACCGCCGCAAAGTTTATCGTTATTTATTGCCGGTAAATCAATTACATCGTATTTGATTTCCGGTACGGCACCGATTGGTTGCCCATTTTCATCTTTCGGCAACCAATCAGCCAATTGTGTATAACGTCGGCGGCGCGGTTTTTTACCGGTTCGCAAGACAATGAAATAAATTGCCGACAGAACTTTTTGTTTTTTCTTGAGTTCTATCCACCAAATCGTACCGGCTAAACCAAGCAACCGAACAGGCAACGTTTTGAGTGAACTTCCGGCATGTTCAAATAAAATCACCGCTTTCATGTTGGCGTTACTTTTTTTGAGCGGGCAACAAAACACCAAATCCAAAATTTGTTCATCGCCTTTCAGACCGAAATAATGGGTCGGAGCGGGATAAATTTTATTTATTTCTATATTGCTAACGAAATGAGGATCGGCGTAATTCTGCAAAAAATCAATAAACACCAACAACCGTCCGAAAATATTTTTGACAAAAGCATCGTAAATATTTCCCGGTCGTTTTTTTGAAGGTTTTGATTTTTTAGCAGTTCGGTGATTCATAACGGTTCGGTAAAATTTTTCCGGTATTTTACTTCGAATATCTTTGACATTTCGGAAAACACTCAAAGACGTTGATAATTTTAGGATTTGTTTTATTTTGCGGCAATAACCGGTATCGTTAAAAACATTGATATTCACGCAATTTGACCGCAAAATATTACAAATTCCTTTTTATTGAAAGGTTTACTCTTTTTATGGTTATCTGCTTGTCTTGTTCCGGTTTATCCGACGAACAGACACAGGATGCAGATAACCAGAGCGAAGAGTGCGAGACCTTCAACCAGAGCGGCGGTAATAAACATCAGTGTTCTGAGTTGACCGAGCATTTCCGGTTGCCGGGCGGAGGCTTCGATGACTCGTGATCCGATAAGACCGATCCCGATACTTCCGCCGATAACCGCTAAACCGGCTCCGATTCCCACACCCAGATAGCCAAGCGAAGTCTTGGTAAGCACGAAGGAACCGGTTGTTCCGGTGCTGTCTTGCGTTTCACCTTCTCCCTCATTCTTTTCCTGTGAGGAGGAAGCTGCTGTTCCGGTGTTATCGACCGCCAAAGCAATGGCGGGGGCAAACATGAGGAACAAAACTAAATAAAAAACAACAATTCTGGTAAACTTGTTCACGAAAAATCTCCTTTTTTAATGGAATTTTAATGTTAATGGACTTAGGAAAGGGAAAATTCGGAGTTTAAAGGGTTTTAAACCGGAAATCCGTAAATTCTTCTTTCCTGATGTTTTAGTGTTGGTGTATAGCCATTCCGATGTACACGGAAGTTAAAAAGGTAAAAATGTACGCCTGCAGGAAGGCGACAAACAATTCGAGAAAACTGACGCAGACGGCAGTTACAATGACCATAAAGGTAATGGGAATCCATGCGTAAATTGCCCATGCGGACATAGGGATAAACGCGAGGAACACGGCAATCATCAGGTGACCGCCGAACATATTCGCCATGAGACGAATACACAGGGAACAGTGTTTCACAAAAAAGCTGAACACTTCCAATACGAACATAAACGGAGCGAGAATAATTCCGATAGTTCCTTCCATCGGCGGAATCATTCCGAGCCAAAAACCGGTAATTCCGTGATGAACCATTCCGGTGGCAACAACAACAACAAACGTGCAAATTGCCAAAACACCCGTAACCATGACCGAACCGGTCGGCGAACCCGCCCAGGGAAGCATTCCGCCGAGATTGCAGAATAAAATGAAGAAAAAAAGCGTCCACAAATAAGGAATAAACAGAGCGGCATCTTTTTTTCCGATTGAGGGAACGATTACTTCGTCTTTCATATAAACGAGAAAAACTTCGATCAAATTCCAAAAACGCCCTTTAACCGGTTTTCCTCCGCGAACCCGTGCTGCCATTGGCAGAAAAATCAGCCCCATTACGATTGCGGCGGCGATTTCGATCAACACGAACTTTGTTATTCCCAGACTAACCAGAAAATCGGGAATTTCGAGATGATAGAACGGAAGATGAAAATAATCCGTATCTTTAACATGTCCGGCGACAAGGTCTTCAATATTGATTCCGTCACTCATTTTTTGCGTTAATTTAAACTTTTATAAACAAACAAAAGTGTGTTGTCAACAAGGTTTTGGAATTAGCGGTTAACTATTATCGGATTTGGAGGCGATTCTGATGAGTTGCCAAAATCCCAGAACAGCTCCGAGCAGGACACCGAGTACAACAAACAGAGCCACCGTACCGAACAAATAATCCAGTCCAACACCAATTACTGCCGGAAGAACCATTTCAACTCCGATATTGGAAATCCGAACCGCTAAAGCAATATCTTTTCGGGAACGGTCATTATCGGAATTATTTTCCTCTGTTTTTTTCTTATTTTGTATTTCGTTGCACACGGTCATGAATTGTACAATCACATTTTACTATTGTCAACCGGAACCGGTTTAACCCAAACCGGTTCAACCGGAATTAACTTAACGGACTCCGGTTGAATTGGGTTTTAATTTTAATTGAAATCATTTATTTAGCAAGCCGTTTCCTGATAACAATACCGGACAACATCAATAAATTTTTTACTTTTGTAATATTTCAGCGGAATTTGTCCAAACGTATGGTAATTGTTTCCGCCAACTTTATTTTCAACCTGATTTTCTAACAAAACAACCTTAGCAGCCAAAATTTCCCCACAAAATCAACCTTATTACCTTATTTTTTATTCTCTTGATAAGGTAATAAGGTTAATAGGTTTGGAATTTTGGGCTGCTAAGGTTGTTTTGTTCGGGAATAAGGTTTAGAAATAAGGTTATATTGAAACATTCCGCTGAATAAACACAATTTTTGCAAGTTCCGTTTATTTATACTTTACACGGTGAGTAAGTTCTCTTTTTTGAAGAGTTGGAATTTTAGAGACATTCTTTTTTCTAATTCAAATCTGTATTTTATTGGCGTATTTTCCATACTTTTCACATATTAAAAGAGCAATTTCAAAACGTGGAAAGTATAAGATATTAAGGGCTTTCAGCCCTAGGCAATCGAAACATCCAACATTGTATAAATTCACTGTCGGCTAACGCCGATGCGATGTTTCGGCGAAACATCGCCTGCCTTTTGATTTCCTTGTGAACTATTAACTAAAACGCCGTCTACCTTTTGGTTGGAAATCTTTAAGAAGAAATTCCGCTGAAAGATTACAAAAATACGGATTTGTTAACCTTGCAGAGTCTGTTTCATTCCGGTTCATTCCAGAGCCGGACCAATAATCCGTTCGCCGCGTTGTTGCAAAACCTGATCTTTGGGTTCGAAAGTTCCGTAAAACAGAGCATTGGTGTCCATCCATGTATTAAGACGATTCCAATCCTCTTCGGAAAGTTGCACATCGTAATGACCGTTGTCAAGCAGTTTGGTCAACACACTGCCGCGTGCGCCAAACCGGTTGGGCTCTGTTGCCGGTTCATAATTACCGTGCGGCATTCCCCACGCAGAATAAACAACCCGTTGCACCAAAGCATTGTAGGAACGGCTGAAATGTCCTTCCGGTTCACCGGTTAAAATAACGTTACCGTGTTCTTTTTCAGTTTTTTCGGCGTTGTGGCACGCAACACAATGCCGGTTCAAAACCGGTTGAACAAGAATCGGATACGAAAAAGGACGGCTGCCGTCCGGTCCCGGAACAATTGTTGACGGCGAACGTTTCATTGCCAAACTTACCGTGTTGGGTGTTAGCGTTTGCATTCGATTTTCGTGACAACCGATACAACTTGTTTTTTCACCCGGCTGAAGATAAGTCAGACTTCGCATTGTTTGAACGGCTCGCCCTTTGGAATCCAACGCCTGAAACAGTACAGGTATTCGCGCCGGAACTTCAAAATGAGCACTTCCGTCTTCTTCCACCGGAATTGTTCCCAACACTTGTTTACCGGGCGAAGCGCTTGCCGCTCCCACCATCGGATTGTTGCTGTTGGGAGTTGTTTTTGGTAACACCTGAACCAGACGAAGCGCCGTAATTTTATTTTCTTCACCTTCGGGAAATTTCAGCCAGCTTTCATAAACATTTTGTAAATAAAATGTGCCGACGGTTTCGGATTCGTCGGTTCCGCCGTTGAGAACAGGCGGTGCGGAACGGGACATCAACGGTTTTGCCCAAACACTTGAAATATTCGGGTCACGATAAATGAGTTCCTTATTTCCGAAAGTGTCCGCAAAATAAATTCCGAACATATTGGGAATGTTCGGTCCCAATTCGCCGCGCAACCGGTCATAAGAATACGAAACAATAAAATATGTTTCGGAAAGCGGCAGCGGCGATTTGTAACAATGTCCCGGAAAACGGCGTTCCTGTTCGGTTGGTTCGAGAACACGGTTGCCCGGACGATCCGGACGGTTAAGAGCATCCCAGTAGAAGGGAACCGGCGAATCAAAATCAGTCGGTTCCGGTAACACAATTCCCGAAGCCAAAACCGCTTCACATTCGGGAAAACGTGCGTCTTGCGTTAAACGTGTGATCGGTTCGCTTCCGTCAACGCCGCGGCTCGGATCAATAAGAATCACCGAACCCGCCGACATTCCGTGATGCGGAGCGGCAATTGCCATCACTTTATCGCTCTTCGGAATCGGTTTTGCTTCCCAAGTTCCGCAAGGAACAAACGTATTGTTACCGTAAAAGATGCGGACATTTGTCCCGTCCTGCCGAACCGTCCAGAGTTGCTGATAAAAAACCGCATCACGATCAACATAATCCCAACGAGTATAAAGAACACGCCCGTCATTGAGAATTACCGGATCCCATTCGTGGGTTTCGTGAAACGAAATCGATTGAACTTTTCCATTGTCCGGATCAAGTGTTGTGAGTGTGTAAACGGGACACGGTCCGCCTCCGCAACGATGGAATCCGCCGCGGCGTGTTGAAACGAAAATCAGTTTACCGTCGGGAAGCGGAGTCGGGTTGAAGTCATCGAATTGCCCCTCCGTTAACTGCCGAAGCCCGCTGCCGTCAGGATTCATTTCGTAAAGGTGATAATGTCTGTTCATTGTTTCGGGATCGCGCCAACGTTTCGGCGATGTTGCCGCTTCACTGAACACAAAATATATTTTCCCGCCGTCGTAACGAATTTCGGGATGCATGAAATTACCCGGCGGAAATTTACCGCCGGTCAAAGAGCGAATCCGCATGGAATGACCGGGGCTTTCGAGTACGAAAATCCCGCCGCCGGGACGTGCCGCGTAACCGTAAACCTGCGTCAATTGATGACTCATTGCGGAAGAAACATGCTTGGCAAACAACAAAGAACCCGTATGAAAAAACGGATTGGAAAGAACAATTTCACGCCGCAAACGATGAAGTAAAAGCCAATGGTTTTCATCAAACGCCGTTTCGTTTTTCAATGTTTGGAATCGTTTCGATAAATTGTCGAACGATGAATTATCGGAGTTGGCATTGTGCGCAATCAAATCATTAAGCAGAGATTCGACGGCGGGAATCATTCGCTCAATCGCTTCTTTGAAAGTCCGTGATTCAAGCAGAGTTCCGATGCCGTCCTGCATTCGCCAATCGTGTTCGATTAACGCCGTTTCAAGAACCGGATGCAAATTCGGCGAACATTCCGTCGTTTCAAAATTCGGAGTCCGGCGTTGCGGATTGAGCGGCAGAGTTGTTTTCATATCAATTATTTTTTGTTCGGCGGACGCTTCAAATTCCAGCAACATTTTTTCCGTGTTGCGGATTTTAATCCGGTCATTCGGATTCAGAACGGCGGTAATCCGGTAATGCGGTTCCGGCAAAACGTGACCGAGAAGTAATAATTGTGTTTCACCGTTGTGGTAAAACCACGTTCCTGTTACGGAACCATTGGACGGCGCAACAATATTTCCGTTAATCTCAACAGATACGGCGGTTTCTTCTGCTTTTAATGTTGAGAAAACCGTTAATAAAATAAACACTGCAACAAAAATGTTTTTAAAGTTCATTATACACCTCGAAAAAGTTAAAAGTTAAAAATTGGTAACCGTTTCCAAACTAAGGAATCATAACTAATTTTCACAATAATATCAAGACGGCATCAACCGGAAATTCCGGCGGTATTCTGCCGAAACTTCCGGTTTTCGTTTCCGGTCATTTCGGATTTTTATCGGATTCAACCGTCAATGTAATTACGCTGATGGTGTGCGGCGGGTCGTGTTTTGTATTGACCATTCCGGGCGCTGTTGAATCGAAGTTGGCGATATACAATTTGTTACCGACAACCATCGGCTCGCAAGGCGAATCAAGTAATCCGTCCGTTGCGTTGGTATCGCCGTTTGCCCAAATCGTTTCAAAAACAACATCTTTACCGGGTTCCCAACGTGAAAC